>DATMZR010000021.1 GCA_035573435.1 Solirubrobacterales bacterium | reverse complement strand
TGAAGTGAGTCAGGAGCCGCCGCTCGCCCTGCTTGCTGCGCCAGGCGATAGCGACGGCACACTCCTGCCTTGACTGCTCAGCCAGCTGGCGCGCGGCGGCTTGAAGCGAGATCGAGTAGCGCAGACCCAGCTCCTCCATGCGGCGCAAGCTCGGCTTGGAGCCGTCGAACTGTTCCCGCAGCAAATCGCCCTTGCCCAGCAGCTCGATGCTGAACTGGTTGGCTTGGCGCTCGAGTAGATCATTGAACTCGTCTGTGAGACGTTGCTTGTCCTCGAGATGGGCGTACGCCGCCTTGTGGTCAGGCAGGACTGCGTGACCGATCTCGTGCCCCTCAACGAAGCGGCGCTTTTGCTCGTACAGGGTTTCGTTGATGTAGACCTCGCCGCGGTCGAGATGGACGATGCCTTGAAACTGGTGTACAGCCCAGTCGACCATCTCCTTGAAGCGCGGCCAGAGACGTTTTTTCTCCTCCAGCGTCAGCTCGATGGCGCCGGCGCGGACCAGCTTCGCTACAACCAGGGCATCGTCGATCTCGACTGGCTCGGGCGTTCGAACAGCGTCTAGTTCCCGCAGGACTCCAAGTGCGTGCTGGCGGATCTCGGTCAGGTGCTCCTGCGGAAGCACCAGATCGCTGCGATGAGGAGCTGAGAATCCAGCCGCTGAGCGGTTGCGCAAGACATCCAAGACCGCCTTCATCGCCTTCAGCTCCTCGTCGCTGAAATCTTCGCCGAGGACTGAAAGCGCCCGCTGGGCATTCGGCGACACTCCGTCCGGGTCCGCCTCGACATAAGGGCCAGCCAGCTCGGGAGTGCATCAACACATCTGCACCAGCTGAGGGCGTCCACTGGTCGGCGCCTGGGCGCCGTCGCAGTCGTCGGGAAGCCCCCTGCGCGCCAGCAGCCCCAAGCGTAGCCCCTTAGAGTCGCGTCGTGCTTGCAGCGAGGGGGATCTACTACTTCCGGCTCCTTGTCGGCGCGGCCGCCGTACTCGGAGGAATAGTCGTCCTCGCGGCTTCCGGGGACAATGAGTCCCTCGGCCTTGCAGTGCTGCTTTGGGGGGTCTTCATACTTGGCCACCTAGGCATCGAGACTCTCTATCAGCGTGTCCGCGGCCAGTACGACAGCGTCGGGCAGCAGCTGCAGCCGACCAGCGGCCTTCGAGAGTTCGCCATCGCGTTTCCCTCGACATCGGGGGTCATCCTCGGTCTTGTCGCCGTCTTCGGGAGCGAGGATTTCTCACTGACGACAAAGGTAGGAATCGGGGCGCTCGTGGCCGACATCCTCGTTGGCCTCGTCCTAGTCGGGCTTGTGATCGCCGCACCCGATTCAGGCGACCAGCGCAGCTGGAATCTGATCCGGTACGTGTTTAACCTCGCGCTCTGGGCCTTGGCCCTGGGCCTCCTGTGCATCGGAATTGCCCTGCTCAACCTATAGGAGGAAGACCCGTGATCTACGAATCCCTGGAGGACAAAGGGCTCGTCGACTTCAGCGCCGCCACCGAAATCATCACCAGCTTCCTCGACGGGCCCACGATTCTGCCATCCGATTCGGCTGCAGCCCAAGCAGTTGCAGACCTTATGCATTTGAATGCCGCGGAGGTCGCTCTCGGATTCCAAGTGCTCCGATCCGAGTCGATCCGCTCTCCGCTACCGGTACATGAGGAAGCGGCCCATCTGGCGATCTGGGCGACCAATAGCGGCCCGTTTCTTTGGACACGATCCGCGCCAAACCCCAGCGCTTTGGGATGTGACGCTTCTGGGTAGCGACGCAAGCAAGCTGTCATGGCTTTCGGGCGGCGAATCCGTCGAGAGGCTACGACAGGGCTTTGATGCAGTTATCCACGATCTGGCGGGCCTGTACCAGAATGTGGAAGACGCATTCGGCTACGGACGTCATGATGCTTTCGGGCTGCGAGCGACTCTATGGCGAGCCAAGATCGCAGTACTCCTCGAAGAGGAGGACTTCCCGATCAGGGTGTTCAGCTCTCAGACCCTCAGTCGCTAATCGACAAAGCCACGAACGGGCGTGAGCTCCACCCACCGCCACTTGCGTCGCCGACTGAGCTAGCGGCCCGCCGCCGCAACATCGGCTCCCCGCTACAATCGCTAGCGTTCACTAGCGTACGGAAGCGAGATTTTCCATGTCCGAATACGTCCCCGTCCCCGTCCCGCCGGATCGCGTCGAGGAGGTTTACAAGCTCCTCGCCCATCCACCCGCTGATGTCTCGCCGGAACACGAGTACGACGAGGTCACGGTTCAGAAGCTCTATGACGAGAGCGCGCCAGGTCTTCAGAGGGTCCTGAAGCACTTGATGTGCTATCCGGGCGAACTCGTCCCCGCAGACGACTTGGTGGAGCGCGCCGGCGTCGCGGACGGACGGGCGTTCGGCGGCATCCTGGGCGCGTTCTCGAAGCGCTGCCAGAGCAGGTACGGGCGCGGCCTACCATTCGAGATCCGCACAGTCGGCGACCGCGGGTTCTACGTGATGTCCGAGAGGATGGCCGCCATGATCAACCGGGCTCGCTAGCCCGCCATCGCCTGCAACGCCGTTCGTAACCTGAGCCTTTCGTGCAACAGCTCTAACGCGTCTTCGTCCACGACCGAAAGCCGGGTGAGACGACGCGGGTGAGCGTCAGTTCCGCTGGGGCAGAGCTGATTTCCGGCAGCGGCACAGAAGAACTAGGGACGATACCGGCGCTCTCCCGCAACGGGCGCTTCGTCGCCTTTTCCTCCCGGGGTAAGAACCTGGTCGAAGGCGACCGAAGCAACACCAATGACATCTTCGTCCGCGATCAAAAGCGGGGCGAGACGACCCGGGTCAGCGTCAGCTCCGACGGGACCGAGGGCAATGGCAGCAGCGAGGCTAGCGGCGGATCATCGAGGGGCTTTTGGAAGGCTACGAGCAGGCCGCTAGAGCGAAGGAGTTCCGGCTCTTTCCGCCAGCCTTTCGCCGGAAGCTTGAGCGCCCCAAGATCGCAGCGGGCGCGCGCACGAGGGTAATTGTCGATCTGATCGCTGGCTTGACGGAACCCTCAGCGGAAGAGATCTACAGACGAATGGGCGGCGTCGTCTCCGGCTCATTACTCCACCCTGCGGGCCGAATTACCTAGGGCGCATTGCGGCATATGGAACGATCCATCGAGGGACCCAATCTTGGGGTCCGGTTGGGACTCCTAGAGATCCTCGGCCAATCGAGTCACGCTATCTACAGAGTCCAAGCGTCAAGTCCATAAAGCCCTGCCTGTTGAGGTAGGCTCGGCCCCGAGGAAGCGACCATGCCCGCACCCCCCGCGATCCGCCTCGCATCGAGCCCCTCCGAGATGAAGGACCGCTACGACGTCGTGGTCGTCGGCTCAGGCTACGGGGGCGGCATCGCCGCCTCCCGCCTGTCCCGCGCCGGCAGGTCCGTCGCGGTCATCGAACGTGGGCGGGAAGTCCATCCCGGTGATTACCCGGACAACCCGCTCGACGTCATCCCAAACCTCCAGATCGACTCCCCGCTCAAACGGGTCGGCGGGCGCTCCGATCTCTACGACCTCAGGCTGAACCACGAGGTGAACGTCTTCGTCGGCTGCGGCCTCGGCGGTACGTCTCTGGTCAACGCCGGCGTCGCGCTCCATGCCTCCAAATGGGTCTTCGACGACGAACGATGGCCCGCCGAACTCCGCGGCGGCGTCGCCGACGAGTGGTACGACCGCGCGACCGAGATGCTGGCACCCGCCCGCTGGCCCTACGAACGCCCCCTCGCGAAGCTCGCGGCGCTCGACAAAGCTGGCGACTCCGTCGGCCTAAAGGGCGAGCGGCCCCCCATCAACGTCAACCTCGAGCCGCGCGTGAACCACGTCGGGATCCTCCAGGGCGGCTGCGTCGGCTGCGGCGACTGCATGACCGGCTGCAACTACGCCGCCAAGAACACCGTCCTCGAGACCTATCTCCCTGACGCGGCCGCCCACGGCGCCCAGCTCTTCTGCGAGGCCGCGGTTCGCTACGTCGAGCGGGAAGGCGACCATTGGGTCGTACACGTGGAAGAGCTCAACCCCAACCGCGACGACAGCGCGGACGAGACGACCATCATCGCCGGGGTCGTCGTCCTCGCCGCTGGCACCCTCGGCTCCACCGAGATCCTTCTTCGCTCCAGGGGCAAGGGCCTGGCGCTCTCCAATGCCCTGGGCACCCGTTTCTCGACAAACGGCGACTCCATATGCTTCGCCTACGGCTGCACCGACGAGATCGATGCCGTCGGCTCCGGCAGGCCTGACAACGTTGGCCCGACTATCGCTGGCATGATCGACGATCGCAAAACCAGCGATCCTGAGAAGGGCCTGATGATCCAGGAGGGCTCGCTCGCCGGTGGCATCGCCGGTATCGCTAGCGCTCTCCTGAAGGTAGCGTCGACCTTCGTCGAGGACGAGGCGGAACCGCAGAAGGTTCCGCTTGAGACCGATGACGGCATCCGAGCGGGCGACGCGGCGGCGATGCAGCGGACGCTCCCTTTCCTCGTCTTCGGCCACGACGCCGCGGAGGGAGAGATGAGGCTCGAGGACGACCGCCTCCGCATCGTCTGGCCCAACGTCGGCGATGACCCGGTCTTCCGCGCCATCGACGCCCGCGGCAGGCAGCTGACCGAGGGCCTCGACGGCACCTTCATCACCAACCCCGTCTGGAGCAAGGTCATGGGCTACGACGCGATCACGGTGCACCCGCTCGGCGGCTGCCCGCTCGGCGACAACGCCGAGCGCGGCGTGGTCAATAACAAGGGGCAGGTTTTCGCTGGCGAGACCGGGTCCGACGTCTACGACGACCTCTACGTGGCCGACGGCTCCATCATCCCCCGCGCCCTCGGCGTCAACCCCCATCTGACCATCTGCGCCCTCGCGGAGCGGTCGATCGCTCTCCTCGCCAAGGACCGTGGCTGGAAGATCGACTACACGCTTGAGGGCAAACCACCGCCTCGCCGCCCTTCGGTCATCGGCATCACATTCACCGAGAGCATGCACGGCTTCTGGTCCAAGCCCGAACCCGCCTCCGACACGGGGGGCATCGACGACCTCAAGCCCTTCGAGAGAGCGGCGGCGACCGGAAAAAGCGCCAACCGAGAGCTCCGCTTCGACCTCCACGTCACCGCCGACGACTACAAGAAGACCATCAACAACAAGGAGCACGAGGCGAGGCTCGATGGCATGCTGAGCGGCTTCGAGGACGAGCCGATGCGAGCTGCGATGGGAACCTGGAACTGCTTCTACAAGACCGAGGATCCGCAGGTCCGCCGGATGGACTACCGCTTCACCGCGACCAGCCAGGAGGGCGAGCGCTTCCACTTCGACGGCTTCAAGGTCATTCACGACGACTTCGGTCCCGACATGTGGCGGGACACCACGACCCTCTACGTCACGATCAGAAGGGGCGACACGACCGGCCCTGTCGCGGCGCTGGGGGTGATGACGCTCAACATTGTCGACTTCCTAGAGATCGTCTCCCGCATCCGCGCGATCGGCGCCCCGAGCGCCTACGAGGCGGCCAAGGCGAAGCTCAGCTTCTCCCGCTGGTTCGTCGGCACTCTGCGCGACGTCTACGGCTTAAACATGTGACGACGGGTGCCTGTCGCTTGCCCACCAAGCGACAGCACCACCGCCTGCCCGTTCGCAGGATCCCCTACGCCTGCCCCGCCAATACCGGCCCGAGCTCCCTGGTTGCCAAGTACTGCGGTCGGGGCTCACCGGCGTCGTTGAGCCAACGAACGAGGCGGACCTTTCCCTCGCTGAGCTCAAGGCCGGTCACGTCGCCATCTCCGAACGAGCAACAGCCAGTGTTGAAGTAACTGGAGCGCTTTAGTTCCGGAGGGTCGAACCTCTCGGCGCGCCGAAACCTTGCGGCCGCGCCCTCCCACGCCGCGCGAGCGAATGGTATATCGCCGCCTTGCTTGATGGCGTCGCGGTAGGCGCGCTCAGCCCGTTCGGTCTCTGCGGTAAGGTCGGGCGGATTGGTGCGAGGAAACACCGGATGGTGGGTGTGACCTGCGACGAGAACCAGTTCGTTCGGATGGGGGTCCGCCCAGGCCGCCATCGCTCGGTCGTGCTTTCCGCGCAGATTCATGTCAGTTGCCGGCGACGTGCTCGCGAATCGACGCGAGCGCTGAAGAGCCGCCCAGAAGACACGGACCACGAGGCGGGAGAAGGGGACAATCAGGAGGTTGCCGCTGTCGAGGGTTCCCTGGTGACCGTGGACGAAGAACATCGTCCCCAGCCGCTTCCCGGCCTTACTCACCCGCAGGCGCATGCCCTCCGCCACCTGCCCATCTCGCTCCTGCGGATCCTGCTTGTGCGGTAGGTGGCTGGCGAGAAGGTGGCGAACGTTTGCCTTGCGCCGCCAGGCCATGTCGTGGTTGCCGTAGAAGCGATATAGCCGGTCTCCGAACTGGCGCTCAAGGTCGAGACAGGCCTCGTAGTAGTCGAGCACTTCGCCGGGCCGGTTCTCCCACAGCTCCTCCACGTCACCAAGCAACCACAGCTCGAATCCCTGCTCGCGGTACCAGCCGAGCGCCGCACAGTAGGCCTGCTCGCAGCGGGCGAAGTCGTCAGCTCCGTCCCCCTGCCCCCGGTGATGGTCGCTGAAAACGACGATGCGGATCTCGTCGATATCGATCTCCCGGGTCGCTGCGCGCTCCCATGCCCTGTCGAGCCCGACCCCAATTCGCCTCGCGTAGGCGCCTTCTCCAAAGTGCCGAACGACGAAGGCGGGGAGTGCCATCTAGTAGGTGTGTGTCCTGGAGCCAGGCATAGTGGACAAGCCGCGGGTTCTGCGTCGAGTCGCATTGTCCTAGGACGGGGGTCTGTGAGTCAAGCTCTAGCTCGCCTCGAGGGTCAAGGATTACGGCGGCTAGCTTTGGCGTCTGTCCGAGCGTAGCCGCGACGGAATGCTCAAGTTCTGGAAGTATTAGGCTGATGGCGGCACCGATGCGCGAGTTGGCGCGGGACGGCCAAGCGTAGACGTTCGGCGGAGCGAGCAGAAAGGAGTAATAACTGGGCTCGATGGGCAAGCACCTAATGGAGTCCCAGCGGAAGCCCGGCGTCGCGTCGAACGAGCCAAACCGACTCGAGCCGATCACGTGACGGCGGCCCGCGATCTTTCGCTCGAGACGCTCAAGCTCGCGCAGAATGGCCGAGTCCTAACAGCGCGCTTCTCGAACCCGCCACTCAATTTCATGACGACGGTCTTCATTCGTGACCTCGACCTGCTCACACGCAGTGTCGATCAAGACCCGACTGTGGGCGCGGTAGTTCTCACCGGCGGCGTCGAGGGCCGCTTTCTCACACACCTGGACCCGAGCGAGCTCGGCGGAATGCAGGACTTCCCCCACCCACAGCTGCCCATGCGAGCCGTGGAGTTCGTTGTACCAGTCCTCAACGCGGTGCTGCGGCTGCCGGGACTGGCAAGAGCACTCGAGCACTTCGGCGGAGCCCTCGGCAAGGGGATCGTCATGGGCTATCGCTGGAAGCGGACGATCCTGCGGATGAATCGCTCTAGCGTCGTCTACCTGGCAGCGATCAACGGCCCGGTGCTGGGCGGCGGTCAGGAGATAGTGCTCGCTTGCGACTTGCGCTACGCGGCCGACGCCGCGCACCTTCGCGTGGGCCAGATCGAGATGCTCAATGGCACAATCACGGGAGGTGGCGGCAGTCAACGCCTGCTTCGCATGCTCGGTACGGCGCGGACGCTCGAGCACATCCTCGAATGCGTTCCGCTAACGGCGGCCGAGGCCCTGCAGCGCGGGCTGGTTCATCGCCTCGTGCCCGAAAAGCAACTTGTGAGCGAGACCCAGGCGACTGCCGCTCGCCTCGCACGCCGGTCGCCGATTGCAGTCGCGGCGCTCAAGCGATGTGTCTATTTCGGAATGGATCGTCGGTTCAGCCGCGCACTCGACCTGGAGGTCGCCGGGTTCCTGGCGACGGGATCAACGCGGGCAGCGGGGCGCGGCCTGGCGCCGTTCCTCGAGGACCTGGAGCGTCTCGGCGATACGCCGTACCTCGCTGATCCGGGACCATGGGTCGAGGGGACGAGGTACGACCTGTCGGATGAGTTGACGTGACCCGAGAGGAGTGAAGACATGGACCGACCCATCGGCCAATCCCGCCTTTCTGCGGTGGCGACCTACCTGGTCTACCAGGACGGGGGGATCGGTGATTCGCAGCCGCAGAACATGCCTGGTACGGAGTGGAAGTCGAAGACGCTCAAGAGCTTCGCCTGGGGCCTGTGGCGCCAGGATCTGCCCATCAGAAACTGCCGCCTCGCCAACGGCCAGCGGCTCGGTATCGAGGAGATCAGGATCGGGCGGAGCCTCCCGCAGATGCTCGTCACCCTTCTAACGCTGGGCTTGGTGGCGCCGACGCGGGTTAGCTGGCGCTGTTGTCGTCCGCCGTCACAGTCCGGGACGCTTGGACTGACGCGGGAAGAATGATCCAGCGCGACGATCGCGGCGCGCAATCGTGGAACGGCGTCCACGTCACGCACAGGACGACGGTCGCCGAGATTATCGACGTCGACAACGTCGGTCCCAACGGTAACTTGCTCGCCGGGTTCGACATGTTCCGGTACGTCGGCAAGTGGCTTGACGGGCTGATCCGCGACGCCCGCGACAACCGCAAGCGCATTCTCCCGATTGGCGCAGGCTGGGCGCTGTCGAGGATCAACATCACCGACGGTTGGCTGGTGAACACCAAGCTGCTGAATGGCTGTTACGACATCGGCGACGGGTATTTCGACGAGGCCTATCCGGCTGCCGAGCGGCGCAACGTCGTGCTCGCCCAAGCCGGCATGCAGATCGCCGAGCTCAACGCCTACCTCGAGCTGGTTCCGCAGGAGGACGCCGACCGGCGGGCGATAAAGGCCGCGGGGATCGGCAACGGCCAGACCATTGCCGGCTCGGTCTCCGGGAACACCCACGGCGCGCAAATCACCTTCGGGGCGATGCCCGACTTTGTCGCTGGCCTGCACATCGCCACGGGCAGCGGCCGGACCCTGTGGATCGAGAGGGCGTCGAAGCCGGTGCTTAACGAGGGGTTCGCCGCGGGGATCGGCGCCGAACTGATCCGCAACGACGACATCTTCAACGCGGCCGTGGTCAGCTTCGGTACGTTCGGGATCATCTGCGCGATGGCTGTGGAGACGGCGCCGATCTATCAGCTCGACTTCCCGCCGATCGTCGACATTCATCATGACGACCTGAAGGCGAAACTCAGAGGGTTCGCTGATGCACCCCCGGAGAACCTCTACCACTACGAATTCATCTTCGATCCCCACAGCCGCACAGAGATGGCCATGGAAGCGAGCGCGCCGAAGGTGCCGTACGAACCTGGCGTGCGGACGCCGACGCCTCGCTGGATAATCCGCGACAAGAACGGCTACGCGCCCGGCATCAATATTCTGCGTCTTTTGGGCCTGCTCCGTTTTGTGGTCCCGCCCCGCATCATGACGGGCATTGAGTTCGGGCGGTACCGCAAGCTCGCTCTGCTGGACGGCGTCCGCGGCAGCCCTGGCCAGATCTACACCTCGTCGATCTACTACCTCGAGGGCTACATCGAGAGCGCATACGCCGTCTCGGTGAGGGACGCGCCGGCGACGATCGACATCTCCTCGGATGTGGCCCGGGAGATGGGGCTCCCCTCCATCAACCAGGTCAGGCTCTGCGGCGCCTCGCATGCGACGCTGGCCTTTACCCAGCACGAGCCGATCTCGGCGGTGTTCGAGTTTGGAATGATCAACGACGACCGGTTCCCCGAGTTTGAGGCCCGGCTGGATGCGGCGTTCCGGAAAGCTGAGATTCCGTACACGATGCACTGGTCCAAGAACTCCGGGATCGACCAGGACAAGCTCGAGTACATGTACGGCGCAGCGAAGATCGCGAGTTGGAAAGCAGCGAGGCGGGCCGTGTTCGGTGATGACGAAACGCTGATGGAGATCTTCCAGACCGACGCGATGGTTGAGGCCGGGCTCGCTTGACCCGCCTATCGGTCGCCCGTAGTCCCACGGCAGTTCGATCCGCAGCATATTGCTGCGTGCCGCGGTGACTTCCATCGCTTCACCTAGGGGTCGCTGCAGGCCATCAAATAGGTTTGATTGTCGATCGTGACCATGCGGATCCGAAAGCCGGGATTGGGGTGGGTGCAGTGGGGCGATACAACTGACGAATCTCTGTAAAGATGAGATGCGTATCTTGCGGCATAGCCTTTGCGATGCAAATGGGTTCAACGAAAGAAGGGATATAGGGATTGCCAGACGTTCTTGACCAAGCTCGCAAAGTCATCGAAACTCGACTCCATGAGCTGGAAGACGAAGCTCGGAAGCTCAGAGATGCGTTGGCGAACCTGGACGGTGGGAGGCCAATCCGGAGACGAAGGAGACGGCGATCAACGGCTCGACGCGCACCCAGAGGGCGGCGCCAGGAGCAGTTCCTAACTGCTGTGAAAAAGAGCCCTGGGGCTCCCGTGAGTCAGATCGCCAAGGGCATGGGCGTGGCGCCTCAGCAGCTTTATCCCATTGGCCGCCGGCTCCACCAGAGGGGCCAGATCCGCAAGCAGGGCAAGGGGTACGCCGTCAAGCGCTAACGCCGTTCTAGCGGCGCGTGGATCGTTCCACCCACGGACCCAATCGCGGGCTCCGGTTGTGACTCCTAGAGGTCCTCGACCTGCGAGCGCTTGGCGTCGGTCAAGCACCTACGCTCGGGCACGATGTCCGCCTCGAAGAGCAAGCGCGAACTACTGAGGCACAAGTCACACTGGTCGTGCTCTCAGCTTGAGTTAGGAGGGCGGGCCAGCTCCATCCAGATGTTACGGCGCCTCTCGCTTGTGCCACGTTCCTTCTCGATATTTCGACCTTAAGTGTCCGGTGTATGTCCTTGGCCTTTAGATGTGCGACGTAGTGCTCGAGTTCGTCGAGCACATCCCGCGGCAATCGGTCACCAGTCGTAGGCCGCACTGTTACGAAGGTGTTTCTGTTGTCCGCAGTTGGCATTGTTACTCGCAGAGGGGCTGCTCTAACGCGCTTTTCCAACTCTGCTTCATGAACAATCGCTTCGGCGCTATCGCGCTTCCGTCTGATCTCTCCCAGCTTCCGTTTGATCATTCTGGCGAGAAGCGCACCAACGAGCACGACGACTATCACGCCCAGTAGGATGAAAGAGCACTTTCACGCTACGCCACCCCTACAGCTGGTGTCCGCAGACTGCGTGCATAGGCGACCTCACTAGCCGCGCTACAGAGAAAGGCCGCGCCGACCAGGATCCACGACGCAAATCCACGCTCGTGAGTCCAAGCCGGAAGCCGTGCGCCCTTGGCCCACGTGAGGTGCAGAAGGATTAGGCTGCGCTAATCGGGAAGGTGGAGGAGATCGACACCTTGGTGGTGAGCTCCGGCTTCGGGGGTGGGCCGATCGCTTTGCGACTCGCCGACGCTGACATGCAAGTCTGTGTCCTGGAGCGCGGCCGCGCGTACCCTCCAGGGTCGTTTCCGAGAAGCCCAGCGGGTATCGCGCGGAACTTCTGGGATCCGAGCGAAGGCCTCGTCTCTGAGGAGATTCCCGGTGGCTGAGACACTCGACAAGCGCCGCAAGCGGTCATTGATCATGGCGGGCGGCGGCGTGAAGGTCGCTTTCCAGGCTGGCGCGCTCCAGGTCCTCTTTGATGAAGCCGAGGGGCTTGAGTTTGATCACATCGATGCGGCTAGCGGTGGCAGCTTCAACCTCGCGATGCGCTGCCAACAGATGACCGGGAAAGAGATCGCCGACAACTGGCGACGTTTTGGACCGCTGCGCATTGTGCAGCCGAATCCTCGCTTCTTGCTTGGCGAATCAATCGCCCGGCTGGAAGCGCTCCGCGACAACGGCTTCACCGACTGGGGCCTGGACTTCGCAGCCATCCGGGCTTCAACGCTGGAGGCGACCTTCAACACCTACGACTTCTCCCGCCACGAGTTGATGGTTCTTGAGCCCGAAGACATGACGCCAGAGATGCTGATGGCCTGCGTCGCGTTGCCGATGTGGTTTCCGCCGATCGAGCACGCCGGGGATGTCCTAATCGATCCGGTCTACATCACCGATGCGAATCTGGATGAAGCGATTCGTCGCGGCGCCGACGAGCTGTGGGTGATCTGGACCGTGTCGAGGCAGGGTCGATGGCGACGAGGCTTCATTCATCACTACTTCCAGGTGATCGAAACCGCGGCCTACGGACACTTCAAGCGGATGTTGGAGAGGATCGAGGCCAGCAACCAGGCGCTCCAACAAGGTCGCCATTCCGAGTTCGATCGCCAAATTGAGGTCAAGATTCTCTACGCTGAGGTCCCGCTTCACTACCTGCTGAACTTTCGCCGCGGACCCTTCCGCCGAGCGGTCGAAACCGGGGTCGAGGCGGCCCGAGGCTGGTGTCGCCACGAGGGAGTTCCGCTGCGCTCATCGCCGCCGCTACCGACTCGGCCGGCAAAGACCGTGCGATTCACTGAGGTCATGGCTGGCTCGGTGACCTTCGGGGAGGACGGGTCACAAAGCGGCACCAAGTCACCGTTGAGATTCAAGCTGACCATGCATGTCGATGATCTCGAGACTTTCCTAAAAGATCCCGAGCATGAGGCGGTGGCGACCGGCTTCGTTGAGTGCCCAGCGCTCGGGGGACGACGAGTTGTTTCGCACGGACGCTTCAACCTATTCACCGAAGGGAGCGCGCCAGGACTCAAACACATGCGCTACCGCCTGTTCTTCCGGGACCGAGAAGGACGAGCGCTCACCCTCACTGGAGTGAAAGACATTCGCGACGACCAAGGCTTCGACACTTGGCCGGACACAACGACGCTCGATACCCGAATCCTCGACGGCCATGTTGCCCCTGGCTCCGAAGGAGCGCTAGTCGCTCAGGGAATCCTTCGGATCACCTTGCTGGCCTTCGCGCGGCAGCTCAGCACCTTCCGAGGGGCGGGTCCCGGTCTTCTCGGTGGGACCCGCGCTGTCCTACGCTTTGGCCACGCTTTTGTCGGCAATCTCTACAGCGTCTACCTCCCCGGGCAGCGGAGCTAGGCCGGTGGCCGCCTCAGATTCGGAACTTCCGATCACCGGGGAGGTGGACGTCGATCTATCGCTCGAGCAAATGTGGGGCGGTTTCCGCGAAGCAGAGAGCTGGCCGTCTTGGAATTCGTGCTTTGCTTGGGTCTGGCTGCCCGGCGGCGAGTTACGAAAAGGAGCCAGGATTGTCTGGGTCTTCAACCCCATTCGGCCCGGCTACCTGTACCGGATGCCAGCGATCGCCACCATCGTCGAGATGGTGCCTGGCGAGCGAGTGACATGGGAAGTCACCGCGCTGCCCGGCTTTCGTGCCCGCCACACCTATAGCTTTGAAGCTCTCGGGCCTGGGCGCTCGCGTTTCGCGTCATGGGAGGTTGCCGAGGGCCCGATGTACCGCCGGACGAGACGCTTTTGGCTAGCCCACTTTCGCTACGTCTGCCGATCGTCTCTCGCCGGGGGTCAGGAGCTGGCTCGCCGTGGCATCGGGGTCCGGCTTCGCGAGTACGGCCTCGAGACAGATGAGCCGCCGCTTCTAGTCATTCCCGGTCTCGATGGCTCCCCTGGGAGTGTCCAGCCGGTCATCGCACGCTTAGCCGAGCGCCGGCGAGTGCTGGTCGCTGATTACGCGACCGAGCGCAACGACTCGCTTGAGGCTCTCGCCGAAGAGATCGCCAACGTGGCCCGCGAGACTCGCGATACAGAAATCGACTTGCTCGGTCAATCGATTGGAACCCTGGTGGCTGCCGAGATAGTCGCGCGCAAAGAGTTGCAGGTCCGGCGAGTGGTGCTGATAGGAACCTTCACCCGAGTCCGCGATCTGGCGGTCCGGCTGGGTGTCCGGCTATCGGCGCTTGCCCCGCGGGCCTTCCAAGAGTTGACCACGCCTCCCCTGATGGCTCTCATCTGCGGGCCGGTCCGGGATGGTCGCCATCACCCCTTCTTTGCGGCGGTCAGAGCAAGCGAACCGGCAAGCGGGCGAAAGCGGACCCTCTGGCAAGCGGGGCGCGACTTTGCTCCTCTTCTTAGAAGTATCGATCGGCCTCTTCTCGTTCTCCTCGGGAATCGCGATCGATTCCCGCCCCGCGGAGATCAGGAGCGGGTTAGGGCGGCCGTGAGGCAGGGAACGCGAGTCGTGGGCATCCCCGATGCTGGTCACGTCCTTTTGCCTTCAGCTGCGATCGTTCAAGCCGCCGACGAGATTGAGCGATTCCTCGAATGACCCGCGCGCTCGTCCTAAATGCCGGATCGTCTTGGGCCGCTTACCAAATCGGCGCCTTGGGCTGGGTCGCTCGCAAGAAACCGTCATTTGACCTCGTTGCCGGCACCGGCATTGGAGCGATGAACGGGGCCTTCGTCGCCTGTGGGCAGTTGGAAGCGCTCGAGGAGTTTTGGTCTCGGATCCGGGCCATAGATCTGGTTCGTCCTGCGCTTCGCCAGCCATGGCTTGGGCCCCTGGTGGGGACGCCGCAGCGGCGACTGATTGCGAGTCACGTCAGCGAGGAGGCGCTTGAATCCCGCGGTACGACTCTTCTAGTGAGCACTCTTGATCTCCAGGCTGGAGAGGAACGGATTCTTGAGTACCCGGGCAGCAACATCCCAATAGTTGACGGATTGATGGCCGCGGTCGCCACTCCCGGTGGGGTCGCCCCGTACGAGGCCGCGGGTCATCAGCTCGGTGAAGGGACGTTGGTGGATAGCTTCTTACTGCGCAATGTGATGCGGCGAGGGCCAGCCGAGGTAGTGGCGATCGCCGCTGCTCCGCCTCCGGTTTCTGCGCCTTGCCGCTACCGGACCTGGCGGGCCGTGGCCGAGCGCGCTCTGGCTCTAAACATGGGTCACGATGTGGTCGCTGCGCTTGAGGACGCGAGGATTCATGTGGCCGTGGCTTCGGCGCGAGAGCGGGCTCGTGATGGACTCACTGCGCTTGTTGATGGCCAAGGCCTCGATCCGGATGAAGCGGAGACTCTCCGCGAGCGAATCGCCGCCGTCTACGACGGCCCACCGCCAACACTAGTCCAGGCAATAACCCCCTCCCGAGAACTCAGCTATCCGCTTTGGAGCTTTCGACGTCGAGCACTAAGCGAGGCGATGGCGCTCGGTCGCCAAGACGCCCGCGTTGCGCTTGAGGAGGCCTCTGGGTGAAGCAGGGACTGCTGTTGACCCCGGGGGCTGCCCGCGCGGCTTATCAAGTTGGAGCTGTCGAAGTGCTGGTTAAGGAAGGTGGGCTGCGTTTCGACGTCATCGCGGCTAGCTCAGTGGGCGCCCTAAACGGGGGGTTCGTGGCAACCGGACAGGTCGAGCGCCTTGCCGAGCTTTGGGGCGGATGGAAAACACGCGACATCTTGGGCCCGGACTGGGGGACGCTACTTCGAGGCGCAGTCCTTTGGGCGCCAAACCTGATGCATAACCGTCCGCAAAAGGAAAACGTGATCTATCCCCACCTCCAGGAATCACGCCTTTTGCCCGGCGTGCGTTTTCGCTTCAACCTGGCCAATCTGACTGGAGGGCGACAAGAGGTTTTTGAGTGGCCCGGAGCTCCGATCTCCCTAGCTGAGGGCGTGAACGCGTCGGTCGCGGTGCCAGCAGCGATCCGCCCAGCGGAGCTTTTGGGCAGCCAATACGCAGACGGCCTAACGATCGACGGGTTCGCTGCCGAAGCGCTGATTTTAGGCACGGGCATCGAGCGCCTCTTCATCGTTGGCGTTGCCCCGCGCTCGCCAGAAACCTCCCGGCTACGTAGCGCTTATGGAGTGATGTTGCGGGCGATGGAGATCAATCAATACAGCGAGACCCACCTTGGTATCCGACGGGCTCGGGAAGCCAACGCTCTCATTCGCGCGTGGGAGGAGGATCGCCGTCAGATCGAGGAAGCTTTCTCAGCAGTGCCTGATGTCAAGAAGCGAGAAGCTCTCCTGACGGAGGCTGCAGACATCTATGCCGGCTCTGGCTTCCCTTATTCCAGGCCGGCGGTCGAGCTCATAACCATTCTCCCCCAGCGCTCAACGCCAATGTTCTTCACCAATTACCAGCCCCGGCGTTCGCGGGCCCTTCTGGACGAAGGCCGCCGCGACGCTCGCCTCGTCCTCGCCGAGCTCGAGAAGGAGTCTTCCCGGACCGAAGCCGGCGACTAGGCCAGTTCGGCGCAGTACAGCGACGTCTAAGCGAACCGGAGCCCGCGTCTCAGCTCTGAGGGTATCTGAAAGTCGGGGAACCTGAACCGTTCGCGCGTCGTCGCGTTTTACCCCGTTTGCCAGCAGCGCCACGAGGAGCGGATCGTGAATACCGGAGCCTTCCATTACCAGTACGCCATTGCGCTCGAGTTCGTCTTGCTCGATCGTCCCGTTGGTTTCGATGAGCTCGACGTCGAGCCGTCGGACGAGACTCGCCCACGGCTCAGCCAAGCTCGTCGCCGCGGAGGTCATGGGGACTAAGAGATCGCCAAATCCGCCCCAACACTGGCAATGGTGAGTGATCGCCTCCTCGGCCATTCCCATGTCGTCCGTCGCCACGATTGAGACCCGCCGCTCCGAGCCCAGGAGTCTGCGGACGCCATGGACTCCTCCAAGTCGTCGATCGTCTAGGAGTTCAAGAAGGGGCTCTTGCATGCGCAACGAGCAGGCGTCATTTCCTCCGACCATATTGGCCGCACCGGCACGTCAAGTCAGCTTCTAACCGCCGCTATCGCTGAGCATATGTACTGAGGTTCGGCTCGAGGACCTGCGTTGGCAGGATCAGTCGGCGCAGGGGATTCTTGAAGAGGCCCTCGCCTGGGCCCGGCCGCTGAGCCTTGTTCCCGAACGGGCGAACCCACGACCGCGGCAGATACCCGAGAGCACGACCGCGGTGAGGCGCATCGAACCCAAGCTGGACACGCCAGAGTGCAGCACGCCGACGCTTCCGCTTTCGCGCGTGAATGCGAGGGCGACGGATGGCCTGGTAGCGCCTAAATTAGATCGCGCAGTTAGGGGCGCTACCTGCAAACAGTCGGCGCTTGCCTACCGCTTTACCTGGAGAGGTTCGGGGGTCAAGACGCCAATTCGGCGGCCTCAGCCGCCGATCGCGGGCTGAATCGAGTTCTGCAGAACCCGAAGCTGTTGTTGAACCAGAACAAGACTCAGGTCCGTCGGGCCTTCTCGCGCGCTGAGCGTCTCGCCGAACGGGGCGGGTTCTCAAAATCCGATCACCCGAAACCCCGCCACCCTCGACCCCGCCACCCACGCGGGCGTATGCTCGCCTTGCAGCCTTCACAAGGAGGGCGGGGAGGGAACGACACAATGAGGCGGTCCAAGTACCTGTTTGTCGCGCTCACGGTCTCGGCCTTGGCGCTCGCCGCCGTCCCAGCCTCGGCGGGGGTGACGGTGACGACGACGCGGGTCAGTGTGAACTCTGCCGGGGCGAGCGGGAATCCCTGTTCGGGGTGCTCCTCGAACCTACCGATCTCGATCTCCGCCACCGGGCGCTTCGTCGCCTTTTCCGACAACGCCCCGAACCTGGTCGAAGGCGATCGAAACTTCAGATATGACGTCTACATCCACGACCGAGTGCGGGGCGAGACGACGCGGGTCAGCCTCAGCTCCACCGGGGCGGAGGCAAATAACGACAGCTTCTTTCCCTCGATCTCCGCCAACGGGCGCTTCGTCGCCTTCGCGTCTTTGGCCTCCAACCTGGTCCCGGGCGACCGAAACCATCGCGGCGACATCTTCGTCCGCGACCGAAAGCGGGGTACCACAACGCGGGTGAGCGTCAACTCCGCGGGGGAGGAGGCAAACGACGGCAGCATCTGGTTGCCCGCGATCTCCGACAACGGGCGCATCGTCGCCTTCTTCTCCCGCTCCACGAACCTGGTCCCGGACGACCACAACGGGATCGCGGACTTCTTCGTCCGCGACCTAAAGCGGGGCGAGACGACGCGGGTGAGCGTCAGCTCCGCCGAGGAGGAGCAGACTCGCGGCAGCGGCGCAGAAGAGCTGGGGATCGTCCCCGCGATCTCCGCCAACGGGCGCTTCGTCGCCTTCTTCTCCGCTTCCCCGAACCTGGTCCCGAATGACCACAACGACACCGATGACATCTTCGTCCGCGACCGAAAGCGGGGCGAGACGACGCGGGTCAGCGTCAGCTCCACCGGGGCGGAGGGCAATGACACCAGCCTCTTTTATCCCTCGATCTCCGCCAACGGGCGCTTCGTTGCCTTCACCTCATGGGCCTCGAACCTGGTCGCGGGCGACGAAAACGGGCACGCCGAAGACGTCTTCGTCCGCGACCGAAAGCGGGGCGTGACGACGCGGATCAGGGAGTCCGATGTGAACCGTGGTCTTTACAGCGGCATCCCCTCGATCTCGGACAACGGACGCTTCGTCGCCTTCGAGTCCCCCGCCCCTGACCTGGTCAAGGGCGACCGAAACCATCACGTCGACGTCTTCGTCCGCGACCGAAAGCGGGCCAAGACGACGCTCCTCAGTGTCAGCTCCGAAGGAACCCAGGGAAACTCCGAAAGCTCGTTCCCCGCTATCTCCTCCGCCAACGGGCATTTCGTCGCCTTCTCGTCTTTGGCCTCGAACCTGGTCGGGGGCGACGGCTTTAACACGGCCGACACCTTCGTCCGCGGCCGTCAGCGTTGATGGGCGGCCTCGACAGCCCTCCCAAAGCCTAAGCCCTCAAAGAACGGAAGCCCCGCAGCATCGAGGACGTGGGGCATCCTCTCCACCCCTGTCTTGACGGCAGGTTGTCCCGAGCGGGGCGATTCGAGGCAGGTCGTCATCACCTCAATCGCCAGCCCCACCGCCTGCTGCCTCAGCTGGAAAGCGGCGGCTCTCGACGAGGCCGCCGGGCAGAATCTTGACCGCCGGCTTGGTTTGACGCTCAGGGTAACGGTGACGACATCGTCCCCTGTCGATCAGCTCCTCTGGCGAAGGGAGCTGGCAATCAGGGCTCCGCTGAGCTAGGCTCGACCCTAGCTTCACAGGTCGTCGACATGAGGGAAGGAGGTCCATGCCCGAGACGCATGGGGAGAGGGCGAAGACCCAGCGAGGCCTCGAAGCGACCCCGCAGTCCCCAACGACCAACGGCCGCTTCGGTCGGATGTTCCGGACCCTACTGGTCTTTGAGCCCGACGATGCCCTACTGAAGCAGCTGGCCGGTCAAATGTCGGAAAGCGGGACAGGGTCCGGTGGCGACAATCCGAATATTCCGGCCGGATTTACCTACTTCGGTCAGTTCGTAGATCACGACATCACATTCGATCCGGTCTCGAACCTCCAGAAGCAAAACGACCCGGAGGCGCTGCGAGACTTTCGGACCCCGCGCTTTGATCTCGACTCGCTCTACGGAGCGGGGCCGGCCGATAGCCCGTTTCTCTACGACGAAGGCTCTGGCGGGACAGAGCTCCTGGTCGGTCGTAACCCCAAGCAAGACGATGACGGCGACGAGCTTGAGCGCGACGACCTTCCCCGAAACCAGCAGGGGACGGCGCTGATCGGCGACCCTCGAAACGACGAGAACGTCATCGTCTCGCAGCTTCACCTCTCGATGATCCGCTTTCACAACCGGGTGGCGAAGCGGGTCGCAAATCGTCAGGGGCTCGAGGGCGGCGAGCTATTCAAGGAGGCACAGCGGGTCGTTCGTTGGCACTACCAGTGGGTGGTGATCCACGACTTCCTGGAGCGGCTAGTGGGAGCGAACGTGGTCAACCAGCTGTTGACCCCCACGAAGACGCCGAAGGTCAATCTCCAGTTCTACAAGCCCAAGAAGAATGCCTTCATGCCGGTGGAGTTCTCGGTAGCGGCCTACCGCTTTGGCCACAGCATGGTGCGCCCGACCTACAAGATCAACAAGCCCGTGCCGGAGCTACCGATCTTCAGTGGGAGGAGAAAGCCCGCCCCTCGGGAGGACTTCCACGGCTTCCGTCGCTTGCCAAGCCAGTGGACCCTCGATTGGACCTTCTTCTTTGATGTCGGCGGCGGCAAGAGTCGTCAGCAGACCCGCAAGATCGACACCAAGCTCGCTGAGGGTCTGCACCATCTCCCAGGGGAGCGGGGAGACATAGCATCGCTGCCTCTGCGAAATCTGCGTCGCGGAAAGGCACTGGGTCTACCCTCTGGACAGGACGTGGCAGGGGCGATCGGGGCAACGCCCTTAACCAAGCAACAGCTTGGTTTCGACGGGCCGGCCCCGCTTTGGTTCTACATCCTGCGCGAGGCTGAACTCAAGCAAAACGGCCAGCGCCTCGGCGAGGTCGGCGCGCGGATCGTGGCCGAGACCCTGCTCGGTCTGCTCGACCGCGATCCCCTTTCATACCTGAGCGTGAAGCCGACCTGGACACCCGACCTTCCGACAGAGCAGCAGAATGATTTCACGATGGCCGACCTCCTTGAGTTCGCCGTCCCTGATCAGACCAAGCGATGAATCAGAGCTAAATGAAGGCCGCACCACCTGCTCTCTGTTATCGGCTACGGCCTCTGCGGGAGGACGCGCCTGTTCGGAACCCACGGTGCTCGCTTCATCGCGACTTGACGATCATGCCTCGCCAAAGGGACGAGTGCTGATGCCAACCCGCTTCGAAAAGGGACTGTCGAAGACCCGGCTCTGGTTGAGCTGGCGGTGGGCCTCCTGCCAGGCCGCGTAGCCGGGGTACATCTTGGCCAAAAAGTCGTGGCTTCCGGTCAGAGTGTTGACCTGACCCCAGTGCGGACGGCCCTCGAGCGCATGGAGCCTTTTGATCCGGAAGGGTTCAATCGAGTCTTCACGCGGCCGCCAAGCCAACAGCTGCGCGGCGCTATCGACCTCCTCCAGAACTCGATTGGACAGGCCCCAAAGCGAGCCTGAGGCCGTGGCTAACGCTTCCGCCGCGATCGCCTGCTCCGTCCCGGCAGGCAGGGGCTGAACCGGACGACGAGATATGGCGCGCGGGAAGAGGAACCCCCGGTCAGCAGGGTTGTTCGATCCGGCATTCAGCCCCGACACGCAGATTATGATCGGTGAGGAGGGACTGAATCTGGCTTATCCAAGCGGTTCTCAGGCCCCGCCTGGTGCTCCTGGTCACGCACGAAGTCCCGAGTTCGGTGCAGCGTTGGGTGCACGAAAGCGGCGGAAGCGGAAGCGGCGGAACGGTGAGAGCAGGTAGGCGATGACGCGGCTCTGAGTATCCAAGCATTGGGCCCGTAGTCCAACTTGACAAACTTGACGTTCCGTCCAGTGGCGTGATATTGTGGCTTGACAAACTTGACGGAGTGAGCCAATGGCACAAGTGAGAAAGGCCGCATCTCGACGCACATCCTCAAAGACTGCGTCCGGTCGGGTGGTGGCGAAAAAAGACGCGTCATCCGCTCGAACTACCAATCGAAGGTCGAAACGAGCAGGGGCGACGCGTGGAGCTCGTCGTTCGGCACGATCCCGCGCGATCACCTACGGCGATGCAAGCGCGCTGGAAATTCAGATTGAGGTGCCGGTTTCCACTGATCTACCAGCTACCAAACGGAAACTGGTGGCGAAGAGCGTTCAGCGCTACGGCGAAACCATCGGACAAGAAGCCAAGGCCTTGCAAGAGCTGCCGGGACCAGCGCTGGATGAGGCTCTGCGAAACGCCGCTGAGGCCGCGCACGCCGCGATCGCCGAGCGCACCCAATCCGATGCTCCCCCCGAGGTCAATGCTCGCGCACGGCAAGCAATGCACGAGACCACCCGAGCAATGGCGCGTATCTTCGCGGACCTCGCCGAGCAGCTGAGTGCAGCGCAGCTGAAGGAGCAGATGCGGGTTGCCCTGGATACGACCCGGGCGATAGTGTCGGGGAGGCCGCGGGTCCTCGATGCCTTGACGAAGGTCCTACGTGAGGCTGGGGACCTAGACGAGGCCGGGATCGAAAGTCTCAACGAGGCGCAATTGCTAGCTCTCCATAACCGCGTGCGACAGGAATCGCGTCTCGGTAAGGATCTCCAGCAGTGGGGTCTGGTGCGCCAGCGATTGCACCAGCTGCGAGAGGACAACCGGGTTTTCGCCATCAAGATTCCCAGTGAACGCGGTCTTCTATATCCGGAGTGGCAGTTTGACCCCGAGACTCAGCGCGAGCGAGACGGTGTTCCAGAGTTGATCACAGCTGCGAAGGATCTTGAGATCGATCCGCTCAGTTTCCATCTGCTAATGACCAATCCCGAGGCCGGCGGCGGAACTGCGCCAGTGGAAATGCTCGAGTCTGGCGACGTCGAGTCGGCGCAGGCGATTCTGCGAGCCAACGCCGTCTAAGCGTTCGACTGCGCGCTCGGGCGAACGATGGTGTAAGCAGGTTGGGTCGTGGCTGACAAGCTCGAAAGTCCACCAGCATCGGCTCCGGATCCGCTACCTGATCTGTATCGAGATGAATCGGGATTGCTCTGGCGTGTTCACGGTGAGCCTGATCCGCTGAACCCACCAACATATGCCCGTGGGCGATTCCGCTTTGACGCGCCAGCAGGCGAATTCCCAGTTACTTATGCCAACGTTGACCACGGTGCCTGCTTCGCCGAAGTCTATGGCGACCGCAAGCAGGTTCCGGCCGATCATGGTGAGCGCCGCCTCAGCTCAATCTTCGCTCATCGCCCCTTGAAGGTCATCGCTCTCGACGAGGGCCCGGTCCTCCAAGCGCTGGGCACAGACAACAGGATCGCCACGACTACCGATTACGACGTGACGATGGAGTGGAGCTTCGCCCTCCACCAGTGGTTTCCGGAAGCTGATGCCATCCGGTACCAGGGGCGGAAGGCGACAGCTCAACTCAACTATTGCTTCTACCTGGATCGCTGCTTCGACGATCTTGAGACACGCTTGTTTGGTCCACTGAAGGAGCTTGAGCGCCTGGTCCAAACTGTAGCCGCGCGGTGGAGCCTTCCTTTTTCAGGGTTTGATCCGACCGCTGGTGCTTGGTCCTGATTGAACCCTCCGCAGTGCGTTATCGCCGGTATGGACAGGGTTTGGCGGGCGACGGAACCGACCTAGGGTGTCGTCGTGGCTCACGATCATCGGAGGGACCACCGGCGCGACAGGTGGAGGCCTTCACCAGCCTTACTCGACTTCGAGCGTGTCCGCATCGAGGGACCAGGTTTCCCGGGGTTGGCGACTCGGACGTGCAGGGTCCGCTTTTCCTGAACGTCTTCAGGCAAGAGCTCAAACCGTAGCTTGTCCTCACTGACGAACATCGTCCTGCGCTCTTCGCCATCGACGCGGGCTTCTGCGCCGCGGACGAAGTTCTCGCCGCTCACCTCGATAGGCTTCGCTCGTCGCCGAGGCTTCGCCTACGCTGCTTGGTCGAGAGCAAGGAAAGTCTTGTGGCGCGGAACGTCTTCTTCAGCTTCCATTGGAACAACGACGTGGGCCGTGCGATGAACGTGAGGCACAGTTCACGCTTCGTGTCTGACGAGAACCTCGTTGGGTGGTACGACAGCGGAGTTTGGGAGGCGGCTAAGACGACGGACCGTCGCGCGATTCAGGGCCGTAGCGCGATTCAGCGTCTGATCGACCAGGGGCTCAACAATACGAGCGTCGTCGTCGTGCTCATCGGAAGCCAGACCGCCGAGCGCTACTGGGTGGACTACGAGATACGCAAGGGCTGGGATGACGGCAAGGGCGTCGTAGGGGTCCGTATTCACAGAATCCGAGATTTGGACAAGCTGACGAGCAGACCGGGGCCAAGCCCGTTCGACAGCATCCGCTTGCAGGACGGAAGAAACTTGGGCCAGCTCGTTCGTGTCTACGACTGGGTGCAGCACGAAGGCCGGGCAAACCTCGGTTCATGGGTCGAAGAGGCAGCTGTCGCCCGTGGCCGGTGACACTCCGTCTCCGTATCTGCTGGTCGCGGTCGGATCGACTTCCTACGTCAGCGAGATCAGCGCTGCGCTGACCGCAGCCGTCGAAGACCAGCTCAAGATGGCGGCGGTGGACGTGGGCGACTCGCTGCCACGCCACGACGATCCAACCGATCGAGCTGCGCATGTCGTTGTAGTCGTTGCGGTCGAGGGCCCAGAATCGCTGTCCGATCAGGACGTTGAGACAGTCAACCGTGCCCTTGAGGCGGCGGTACCCGTGCTCCCGGTGCTATGCGGTGCGGCAAAGTTCAGGGACCTCGATGCGCCGTTGTCCATGATCAACGGAGTCGAGTGGCGTAATCAGGAGCAGGTCGTTCAGCAGATCGTCCGGCTCCTGGGGATGGCCGAGGAGGACCGGAAGCTGTTCCTCTCGTACAAGCGCGCCGATTCCGAGGCGCTAGCCTTTCAGCTTCGGTACGCGCTGCAAGATCGCGGCTTCGACGTTTTCCTCGATCGCTACGCAATTCCGCCGGCGGTTGACTTTCAGGATCGATTGGACATCGAGCTCAGCGACAAAGCGTTCGTTCTGCTCCTGGAAGGGCCAACGACCATCGATTCTGAGTGGGTGCGCCACGAGGTTACGTATGCCCTTCGTCACCACATATCGCTGATCGCGCTAACTCTGCCAGGGGTAGAAAGAGCTCAGATGATCGACTCGGTGCCGGATGAGTTACGTATCCGTCTTCACGACACGGACGTGATTGACGAGGATGGGCAGATCCGGCTTACGGACGAATGTCTCTCTCATCTCTTGACGCGGCTCGAGTGGGAGCACGCGCTGCGTCTGAGACGTCACCGACAACAACTGGTCGACACCCTGTCCGATTGGCTGCGTCAGAGCGGCCATGAGGTCGCCGCACTGCCCGGTTGGACGCTGGTGGCACAGGGTGGACCCAATGATGGCGTCTACCTGATTACGCCGCGCGCTCCGACGCCAGAGGACCTACGCCGCGCCGATCTCGCACGACGAGGAGTTGATGAGCAGCTAGGTGCGATCGTTGCTCATAACCCAGAGTTGATCGACGGCGCTCGGAAAGACCTGATCGTGTGGATTGCAGGGCGCCAAGGGGATCTTCGTGCCGAGCACCATGCGGGGCTTCGACTGATCACTGGGGCCAGATGAAACCGGCTGCAGTACTTCTCTCTGCGAGCTTCCCCGGGGGTGACCGGGGCCAGGAGGTCGCGCCGTATGACGTCAACCAGATCGCTGACGCGTGCGTTCACGTTGCGAGAGCGCTTCTGCGTGCCGACATGACGATCGTATTCGGGGCACATCCGACCATAAGTCCTTTGGTGCTTTCCCTCGCCGCCGAGCGCAACGCGAAGCATCACGTTGCGATCCATCAATCCCGCTGGTTCGACGCCGAGATACCCGCGGACACTCTTCGGCTTCAGGAGTTGGGGTTCGGTGACATCGAGTGGCACGATCAGGGAAACGATCAAGCCAGCAGTGTTCGAGCGATGCGAGAGGCGATGATCCCAGGGGTGGATGCTGGGGTCTTCATCGGGGGAATGTCCGGAATCCTCGAAGAGGCGCGCATCGCTCAGGAGGCTGGCGCTCGCTGTTTTGCCCTGGCGGGGCCGGGTGGCGCGGCACGTGCATTGAGCCAGGCCGATGGTGTCCAGGTCTTCGACGGCCCGAAGTACCCAGAAATCGCTGCGCGGATCGTCGACGAAATATTGGCTAGCGCCACGCGAGACTAGGAGGAAGGATGGCGCGGAGGGTCTTTCATAGCTTCCACTACAAGCGCGACTCACACCGTGTGTCCCAAATCCGCCAGATGGGAGCCATCGAGGGACAGCAGCTCCTCTCGTCCAATGCCTGGGAACAGGTCAAGCGGGGCGGGGACCGAGCCATCAAGGCCTGGATCAACGAGCAGATGAACGGCAAGTCTTGCGCCGTTGTCTTGATCGGCAGCAGCACCGCCGGGCGGAGGTGGGTGGACTATGAGATCAAGAAAGCTTGGGACGACGGCAGGGGTCTCTTCGGTGTGTACATCCACAACCTGAAGAACCTGGCGGGGAAGCAATCCGGTAAGGGCTCGAACCCATTTGCGACGTTTACGGTTGGCCCAAACAAGACCAAGCTCTCGACGATCGTGAAGGCCTACGACCCGCCGTATAGCACGAGCACCAACGTCTACTCGCACATCAAGGACAACCTCGGAGGCTGGGTCGAGGAAGCGATCCGAATTCGAAAGAACTACTGACCACGCACCCTGGTTAGGCGCATTCCACGGATCTCGAGAACGTCGGTACGGCCGGGTCTTTCAAAAGCCGATCTGTCAGACGCTGGGGCGGCACCAGAAACTCGGCGATGTACTGATGGGGATCCGAGGGCGTCGTTGACGGAGGGAGCCTGCCTACGCCGTCGGACGCTTATCGGCGGAGATGAGCTGGCGGTGAAGGTAAAAGGGCGCTAGGGATCGTCCACCCGCGGCGCCGCTGGCGCAACGGACAGTCCAGCGACCAGCCGGCCCGAGCCATGAGGTTCAGGCTTCCAGGCAGAAACTCGTCGAGATCGTGAATCCCGTTCGCTGCGAGTGCGGCGACTGGGCCTCGGAGCAGTCGGCAGGTACGTCTGGCCTTCGGACCGGCCCGGGAACGCACGAGCGCGCTATTCGGCCGGTGCGATCTCGGTCGCGCCGAACAGCTCGCGCTCCTTAAAGCGCGGGTCGTCGCGGTTGAAGAACGCCTTGGCCCAGGTGCCCGTTGGATCGAGCGCCTTGTCGGTGCCGGCTCTCGGATCGGTTGGGTCCGGCGCCATCTGCTCTGGGTGAGCGCGGCCGGTCTTGGCCCGAAACTGCAGGTGGGTGAAGATGCGCATGAACTCCGACAGGTAGATGTCCGCAACGCGCTGATCGCCGCGGATCACGAGTGTGTTCTCGTCGTTTTGCTCCGTCGAGTTGGTGCTGAAGTTAGCCGACCCCGTGATTACCAGCGGATCGTCAGTCAACGGGTCAACGAGGATGTACTTGGTATGGATGTACTTCGCGTGGACGTTGAGACCGCTGAGGTGCTCCTCGAGAAACTGACGCCACACGCCCTTGCCGATGTAGCCACCCGCGGTGGCATGGGTGTTCGGGCCGACCCGCTGCAGGTATGCGTCCTTACCGAGGCTGTCGAGAAGTACGTAGCGCGGATAGGCGGCCTCGTGCTTGAGCAGATCGTCGAAGACACCGGTGACACCGAAGGGTGCGCTCAGCAACAGAGCCTGTTGCGCTCGGCCCATCAGCCTCGCGTACCACCGCAGGGCCGCGGAGTCTTGGCGTGGCGAGAAGATCGGCAGGATTTCCCCAGCGGGCGCCACGCCGTCGGCTGGCAGGGGTGTCTCTTGCTCGACGAACGGCCTCAGCTCGTCGCGAGACGGGTCGCGGTCGAGCGCCTGCCAGTAGCGCAGGTACTTCGCCGCAATGTCCGGATCCTCGACCAAGTGGCCGACGTTGGAGTGCCCGAAGAAAGCCCCCTCGGTCAGGTTGGTCGAACCGGTCCAGACGGCGAGCGGCTCTCCGTCCTTCACAAGGACGACGAACTTGTTGTGAGCGATGTCGTTTCGCGCCCGGCCCTTAGTCAGTTTCCCCAACTTGTGCTCCTGGCGGTCGATGTCGACGGCGATGTGCTCGATCGCGTGGATGTTGGCCGGGCTCGGATCCTTGGGAAAGCCATCGCTAACCGGTGCGGCGACGCGCAGCTTGACGTCGACGCCGCGAGCCGCCGCGCGGATGAACTCCTCGAGAATGTGCTCCTGGCTGAACTCGTACAGGGCCCCGCGCAAAGCCCAGCCGCTGTCCTCGGCGCGACGAAGGAACCGGGTCATCGCCTCTTCGAGGCCGCGCGACATCCAGCGCCGTGCCGGGTCGCTTTCAAGCGGCGAGATCTGGCCGAACTGACGTGTGTACGCTTGGGAGCCGGCGATGCCGCGATTGAACCAGATGCCATGCCGGCCATCCTCATGCTGTTCGGTCTCGATCTCGAAGTCGACGGCATCGCGGATCTCAAGCGCGCCGGGCGCGCCGCCCACGGCCCTCACCTCATAGCGCAGCGACTGGCCGGCCCCGACGGTGTAGTCGCCCCACAGAAACGCCTGCAGCGGGTGGTCGCGGGTGATGATCGACCCATCGACAGCGCCGGGGAAGGCAAGCAAGTTGGGAAGCCATGCCGACGCTTCGGTGCCCAGGTCGGTGCGGCGAACGGCGAACCCGAGGAAGTTGTCGCTTGGCTCAGCCCTGAGGTTGAAACCCAGCAGCACCGCGTCGGTCCCTGAAATGGCGTTGACTGTGAGGTGATCCCCGACGGTTCGCTTACGCATCGGCGTGACCCTCTCACAGTGTACGAGCGAAATGAAGGGGTGGCGCGTGAATCTGACGGGAGGGTCAGGATGTGGCCGACTCGACTGCTTTCGGCGCCGACCCGCCCACGCCGCGGGAAGCAGCGTTGGTCGTAATGGGGGCGGCCGAATCCGTCCCGCGCCGCTGAGAGGATCGCCGGGTGCCGCCGCATCCCAAGCCCCGCCTTGACTACAGCTACGACGTCGAGGCCGAGCGCGCCGAGCTGCGCGCGTGGGCGAGGTTGCGCGAGATCCCGCGCCGCCGGCGCGATCGGCTCTTGGTCGCGACCTGGAACATCGCCAACTTCGGACTTCAAGAGCGACGCCAGCCGGACCACCAATTACTGGCTGAGGTCTGCTCGTGGTTTGACATCGTCGCGATCCAGGAGGTAAACGACAACCTGGCCGGGCTGCGCGGCCTGCGCGAGTGCCTCGGGCAGGGCTATGAGGTCCTGTTCTCAGACGCCTCGGGAAATATGGAGCGCCAGGCGTTCGTCTGGGATGCGCGGAGGGTCAGGTTGCTCGGCAAGGTCGGGCGGCTTGCGATCCCGCCGAGCCAGCTGGATCAGATCCGCCTTCCGGGCTTTGACGTTTCCTTTCGCGGTTTCGATCGCGGCCCTTACATGGCGGCGTTTGAAACCGTCGCCGCGCCGCGACGGCTCCGTTGCCTGCTCATCAACGTCCACCTGTACTTCGGTTCCAACGCGCTCGCCCACGTCACGCGCCGGGCCCAGGAGACATTCGCCGTCGCCTGGTGGGCAGCAAGGCGCCAGCGAAGCGATCACGCCTTCACCAAGAACATCATCCCGCTCGGGGATTTCAATCTGCCCAGCCCCACGCCCGGCGACCGGATCTACGAGGCGCTGACCGCTCGCGGACTCCAGCTGGCAAAGGCCAACCGAGCGCTGCGCCACCGCGGGCTCGAACTGCCGCGCCGGCGCGCCGAGCGTCTTTCGAAGGTCGGTGGCACCAGCCTCGACGGGCTCAAGCACTACGACCAGATCGCCTTCTTTCCAGAGCAAACCCTGCAGCCCAGCCAGGTCGAGGTCTTTGACTTCGACAACACGCTATTTCAGGAGTTGTGGGAGCGCGAGGCGGACCCGTGGCCGGGCTACCGCGGCTACTTGCGCTACTACATCTCCGACCACAGGCCCCTGTGGGCTGAGTTTGAGCTCTAGCAGCTCGACCGTTCCCACAACCGCCGCCATCCGCCGATTAGTTCGTCCGTGAGTTGCGTCGCTATCTCGGGGTCCTCGAGCGCCGCGACGGCGAGCTCGCCGATCCTGGCGCCGCCGTCGACGCGCTCGGCCAAAAAACCGGCCTCGAGCTGAAGCTGGGTCTTGGTCACACCCTGGCGCGTCGGTTCGCGCTCGGCCGCCAGGCCGGGATCATTCGCATAGGCGCCGGTGATCGTCTGCCGGCGCGCGGCGGCGCTGGTGACGTAGATCCCAAAGGAGCCCAGGCGCCCGAACTCGTGCACCTGGTCGAGGCCGATGCCGCCCGCCCAAAGGATCTTGATCGCGCGCTCGTCTGCCAGCTGGTTGAGCTCACGGATCTCGCTCAGACACAGGATTCCTCGCTCGTCGTCGGGGCCGGTCTTGAGCAGGCGCCGGCCCTTGGCCTTGTCTGCGGTGTCGATCAAGACGACCGGGACGTTGGCGGCGCTGATCATCTCCAGCCAGCGCCGCGCCCCGGCGGCCGCGTCATCGATGTCAAGAACGTCGGTGCCGTCGATCGTCTCGAGGTCGAGGTAGTAGGCCGGCGCTGCCGTCCAATCTGAGAACCAGCCTTGGACGCTCCTGAGCACGGGCTCCATCTCCTGAAAGGTCAGCGGGTAGAGGCTGTACTTGCCCGCGGCTGCCCCCATCCGCCTCGTTGTCGCCAACGCGGCCCAGATCTGGTTGGCGATTGAGCGAACATCGACGATATCGAGCCCACGCACTTCGACGCCCGCCTTGGCGCCGCGCGCCAGAAGTGCCCGGGCCGCGGCGGACCCGAAGTAGTTGAGAACGCCGGGCCGGTTGGTCCTGCCCTCGGCCGGCGCCAGCGCCATCCCGCCGAGCGCTACCACCGCGACCTCAGAGCGTGCGGCCAGCTCGATCGCGGCCGCGACAACACTCTCGTCATCATCGTCGGCGGCGAGCTCGACCAGCAGCGCAATCGCGGCCGCCGTTCCGTCGGGAACGGCTAGCTGGCTGCGAACGGCCCCGATCGAGTCGCGCAGCGGCCCCGGGCGCGCGAACAGATCCGGCGCGAGGGCGCGCAGGTAGACCGGGACCTCGCGCAAGCCGCCAGAGGCGGCCGGCAGATAGTGGACCAGCTGGGCGCTGAGCTCAGCGGCGGTGCCCGAGCCGTTGGGGTCGAGATCGGCGGTCGGACCGCGCAAGTAGTGCCAGCTGGCGGTGTGCGAGCCGATGTTGGTTGTGATCAGGATCTTGCCCGCGACCGCGTCCGTAATCGCCTCGAACTCGTCGGGACCGATCGGCGTCTCTCCGATCGAGCCGAGGCGTTCGCCGTCGTGGGCAACGCCGATCTCAAGCGCGGAGGGGGACGGGATGGCGCTGGCCTTCGGCGAGCCGAGCGCCGCCGCCACGATCGCGGGCGCGGCTGAGCCCTCGTCGCTGACGCCGAGCAGCGGCCCGTAGCTCTCAGCGTCGTAGTCCTTGAGCGACGGCGCGGCGCTGGCTAGGTCTGTGTCGGCGGCTTCCATGTGGCGAAGGCCGCAACCTGATCCGCGAACTGCGGCTTAAGCGTTGGCCGGCGCTTCTTCTCGATGAACTCGAAGAACGCGTTCTCCGAAGCGAAGAGGTGGTTCTTCGGCACCAGCGTCCCGGCTGTGAACGGGCTCCCGCCGCCGGTCGGCAAGACTATGTAGCGGTCCTTGCCAAAGGCCTTGGCATGGCCGAGCTCATCCATCATCCCCGTCGATAGCGGCGGCCGCTCCTTGTAGGGATGAAAGGCAGCGACGGCGTCGACCTTCTTCACGTCCCATCTGAGGTCGCGAAAGACGGTGTAGGCGAAGACGAGGGATTTGTCGGCGGGATCGGTGTCGGTCGCGATCTCGATCGTCCCGGGGTCGACGACGAGGCCGTATTCACGTAGGCGCCAGACGGCGCGGTTGATCGCCTCGCGCTCTGCCTCGCCGGCGACCGTCATCGAATAGGAGCTGTAGAAGGACGGCAGCTTCTTGGCCGTCGCCACCTTGGCCAGGTTGTCGACGTCGGGGATGAACTTGGAGCGGTCGCGACGCGAGGGCGCCTCGGTGCTCAGCACGAAGTGCTGAACCTTGCGCCCGAGAACGCGGCTGGCCCAGTCGGCCCAGTCCTCGCTGCGCGAAACGCAGGCACCGAGCCACTCCAAGACCGTCTCCGTCGTCGCCTCGCCGCTTTGCGAAATGACCTCCATGCCGCGCTTGCCGTATTGCGTCTTGAGCTCGGCCAGGATCTTGTGCTCGGCGTTGATCAGTGTGACGATGCGATCTGGCCTGATCGCGTCGGCGATCACATCGTGATCCTTGAACTCGAGCTGGATCCCGCGCCATTCGATTGCAGCCGGAGCTCGGATCAGGGGGTCCAGGGACTGGGGGAGCCGCTCCATCTTGGCCGCGATCGCTGAGTAGGCCGCCCGGCGCAAAAGGTCGAACTGGTATTGGTACCCGTCGAGCAGCTCGCCGATGAAGACCAAGCGCTCGAACGAGTTATCCCAGCTCGCCTGCTCGATCTCAGCAATCTCATCGAGGAGATCAAAGACCTTGATTTTCTTGCCCTGGCCGGCGGCGAACTCGACCGTTTGGGCGAGAAAGCGCTCGCTCTGCAGGCCAAGAATCGGGCCAGTGACGATGGAGACGGTACGGGCCACGCGAAAGTCAGCGGTTGGGTGCGGTTTCTACTAGCACTGTTGACACGGACAGGAACGTATCGCGGCTGTAGTCACAGCGCGACCGCACGCGAAGAGGTCGTGGATATTCGAGGCTCCTGTCGCTACGGCTGTCGAAGGCGTTGCGCCATTGTTGAAAGTGGCACCCATTTCGTCTCCTTGATCCAGGTGCCTGCGCACTGCGGACAAGGTTGAATCTCAGAGCGGGGCGCAATGACCGCGCCCGCCGGGGCAGGGTCTCGCTGCGTCCAGTGGGAATCGCAGCGCTCGCAGGGACGCGAACCTGGATCTCGGGCTCCGCCACGTCGTTAGCCCGAGCGTGACTTGGTTGGAACCGAGCGCTTGATTGCGTGCCAGACAAAGGCCCAGTCCTCGGGAGTCTCAGGCTGTTTGCCGCGGAAGTTGACCTGCGTAAGCATTGCTACGTCGCGGTCGCGCAAATTCTCATCCTTGGCGAACTTCGTCAGGCTCCTAGGGATCTCGATCGGCGAATCGACTAACACGGAGCGGCCGATCAGCTCCGACATCGAGGTGCCGAGCGCGCGAGCGATCTTGTAGAGGGTGTCGCCGGAGGGGCGGCTCTCTGACTCACCCCGCTCCAACTTCCACACATAGCTCTTGCTGATTCCGGAGTCCTTGGCCAGCTGGCTCACAGAGAGTCCGCTCTCTTCCCGAAGCTCCTGGATCCGTTGCCCGATTCTTGCTACCTCGGCCATTTCAACCTCCCACTTGTCGAAAGATCGCCAGCACCCTGCCTCGCATGTCAGGACCACGCCGATAGGTGAACTTCTTGGCACTCACTTGGACACGCCCCGGGCTGGCTCGCAGGCCCAGCTCTTCGAGGCCCGCCGTCACGAGTACGTCTTCGCCAGCCAACGCCCGGTTGAGAGCCCCTCCGTCCGTCGCCGACTTGTTAGTCGGCACGTAGCCGGCTGACCAGCTTCCGCTGCCCCAGGCCGAGACGACCCGCAGCCTCGGATCGACGGTGGGATCGTGCTGATCGCCCCTCCGCTTGCCGGGCTCGAGCGCGACAACCATCGTCGGCTCGGGCCAAAAGGTGGAGAACCGGTAGGCGGTCGAGTGAACGCTCGCGTCGAAGTGGTCGGCGAGCCCGATCACAGTCGAGATCGCAAACGGCGCCGCCAGCGTCATCGGCTTGAACTCGCGCCGCGGAAGCAGCAGCTCGGCAGCGGCGACATCGGCGAGCGCCTCGGGGTCCATGCTCGGCCGCCCTGCCGCGACAGGGTTGCAGCGAAACAGGGTCTGCTCGCGATAGCCGCCTTGGAAAGTGTGGCCGACCTCGTGAAAGCCGGTGAAGCGCCGCCTCCTCGGTGAGTCCGAGGCGCTGAGCCTCATCACCATGTGCTTGCCGGCGGGCGAGAGTGAGCCCGACTGCGGCAGGGCCACCACCTCGATCTCGGTGATGTCGCGGTACGACGCAACGACCTCGAGCGAGATCGGCGGGTGCTCGTCGAGCTCGGCGATCAAGCGCTCGGCGATGGCGGCGACACAATCCGCGTCGGAGCGGCGCGGCTGGATGAGCCGCTCCTGGTCGAGCAGCGACAGCTGCCGGCGCCGATCTACCGAGTTTGCAGACATCGTTCTCGATCGAGGATGGTATCCGTTCGCGCAAGCGGATATCGACCCGTTATCCTGTGCCGCACTCGATAGAGAACGGGTACGTTCGCGTCAGAAGACCGAAAGGACGAGATGAACACGTTTACGCTCCGCGCTCACTTCAACGGAATCGGGACCGCCGTCAGCGCCCGGGGCGTCCGCGACCGCTACCTAATCGAGACGCCCAGCGGGCCGGTCCAGGTGCGCACGCTCGGAGCAACGGTTCGCCGTACCGCGGCCGAGATCGGCCCGGTGCTGGCCAAGGCGCAGGCGACGAGCTCGAGATGGGGACTCTACGTCGTCGCCGGCGGCGCCCAGGCACTGTTCGGGGAGTGGGGCCCGGCCGAGAACCCGCCGCACATCCAGGGCGATCCACGCGATCACACCAGCGCCATCGCGCGCATCCACGACGAGTGGCGCAACCACGACCGCTCGCCGCGCGGCGCCCTCGATGCGGCGATGCGCATCGTCGAAATCTACACCGAGCGCCAGGCAGCGCGCGCGGCCTGAAGGAGGGCCCAAAGATGACGGTACTCAGCGTTTTCCTGTCCAGCCCGATCATAGGCTTCGAGGGTGTCCGCGACCAGGCCGCCCAGGGGATCCGCAACGCGCAGATGCACGCCGTGCGCTCGGAGGAGCACCCGGCCGGCGCCGCCTCGCCTCGCCGTGCCCTGCTCGATCAGGTCGCCGGGTCTGACCTCTACATGCTGTTGATCGGCGACAGCTACGGCGACTACGCCGACAGTGAGACGAGCCCGACTGAGGAGGAGTTCCTCGAGGCCCAGGAGCGGGCGATCCCGACCCTGGTCTTGGTCCAGAACGGCGATCTCGAGCCGCGTCAGCGTGACTTTCTCGACCGCATCCGCGGCGGCTGGGGCAAGGGCCTCATCTACGGCCACTTTGACGGCGCCGCCGACGTCGCCGGCGCGGTGACCGCGGCGATCACCCGCCAGCAGGCCGGCGTGGCCGAGGACATCCCAGCCGCCCAGGCTCGCGCGCTCGAGCTCGCCCGCGGTCCAGAGACTTACAACTCGATCTCGAGCGGCGTTGCGGCTCGGGTCGCCTTCGTTCCGACGCGGCCCGTCACCCTCCTCGACGCGCTCGCACTCGACGACGAGCGCCTCGGGGAGGAGCTCGCGGCGGCGATGCGGAGCGCCGAGCTGGTCCCGCAGGCGATCGGCATCGCGCCCCAGGTCAGCGGCGACGGCGTCCGCCTCGAGGGCTCCGAGGTCGAGAACTGGACCCGGCCCGGGGCGACCATCCTCACCGATGGCTCGATCGTGGTCGTCGGCACCGTCGCTGCGGCCGACGGCGGTCACTTCGGCACGATGATCGTCGACCCCGACCAGCTCGAGGCGTTTCTCACGCGGGCCGGGCGCTTCGCCGAGTTGGTCTGGGAGCGCATCGACCAGGGCCAGCTGGTCGCCAAGGCGGCGGTCGCGGCCGCGATCCCCGAGGCCCAGCACAAGGGCTTCGGCGCCTCGAGCTCGAGCGCGATGAGCATCGGCTCGGGCATGCCGGCAACGGTCGTTACCCCTGATCCGCCTGAGGTGGTGCCGCGCAGCCAGCTGGCTCGCGGCCCGGTCGCCGGCCGGGTCGTGGCGGCGATCAAGCGCGTCTTCGCCGACGCCGACGCCTTGCAGTACTAGCAGGGCCGCGCCAGCCGTTGGGCCTGTTTCGGCCTTGGCCTACGCCCCTTCCGGAATGCGTTATGAGCGGCGTGGTGCCGAGGCGCAAAGGATGACCCCGGAGCTCTTCGAGCGAGGAGGCGCGCTCGTATCGTCTAGCGGACCGCCGTGGACGGGTGTGTGGACCGCTCGTCCACCCCAACTTGGCTTGAGCGCTTACGTTCCGGGCCCTCGCCGCTGCCGACCCCACCCCCACATGATGTGTGAGTGGGGTCGGCAGCGGCGAGGAGAGTTGAGTGGTGGAGGGACGAAGGGGGGTGGACGGATAGGAGGGACTTGACGGTGAGGTCATTCAGGGAATTGGGGTGTAGAGGGGAGGAGCAGAGAGGGAAAGGCGGCGGGGGGCGGAGGGCATTTTGGGGTCGCTCGGTCCATACAAAACGAGGCTCGGCCCGACTAGGTGTGAGGGGCCCGATCGGGGCGATGACGCGAAGGGAGCGAGGCGATGCGAGAGGGCCATCGAGGGGGTGAGCGCGGCAATCAGATCCTGGAGCTGTGAGACGCGATGATGGAGTGGGCGATCGTGTTGGCGGGGGCCGCGGCGTTGGGAATCGCCCTGCACTTGGCGATCAGGGGCATGGGGCTTCGTTGGAGCTGGGCGGTGCCGCTGCTCGCGCTCGGGGCGGTCTTGGCGCTCGCGAGTACTCGCGCCGGTGTGCTCGGCGCCGGAGGGGCGGCGGTCGCGCTGACGGTTGGCGTTACCTGGCACCGCCATGAGCTGGAGCGCGGGGGCGTGGAGGCGCAGAGAGAGCGCGATCGGCTCGGTCCGCTGTCACTGGTGCACACTCGCTTGGCGATCCGCAAGGCACGGCTGGACCGCACCTCCGATGATCGCTTCGCATTGGGACAGACGTCGTCGGGACGGGTTCTGACGATTCCCTTCGGCTCGCGTCAAGGCGTTCGCGGCATGATTCTCGGATCTCCCGGATCCGGGAAGACGGTGACCACGGCCGCAATCGCGGGCGCCTACGCGAGGCACGGACTGCCCATCGTCTGCGTTGATCCGAAGGGCGACCCTGGGCTGCGCGACCAGCTGGCGGCGGCTGCTGCGCGGTCAGGGGCGCGCTTCGCCGAGTGGAGCCACGAGGGCCCTGCGATCTACAACCCGCTTTCTCGTGGGGACGCGACCGAGATCGCGGACAAGGCGCTAGGGGGCGAGACATGGAGCGAGCCTCACTATCTGCGCCAGGCCCAGCGCTACCTCGGGTGGGAGCTTCGGGTGATGCAAGAGGCCGGGGTCGCGATCGGGCTTCGCAGCGTCGTCCAGCACATGGACGTCGAGCTGCTAGACGCGCTCGGTGACCTTTGCTCACCAGAGACGATGGAGGCTCTTCGCCGCTACCTCGCATCGCTGTCGGTGCGCCAGCGCGCCGACCTCGGGGGCGTGCGCGACCGGCTCGCGATCCTGGGCGAGTCGAGCCTGGGACGCTGGCTCGACCCGGAGCAGCCGGGCGAGCAGATCGATCTCTCGGATGCGTGGCGGATGCGAAGCGTGCTCTACTTCCGCCTCGACGCGGACCGCTACCCGCTGGCCTCCGAGATGCTAGGCGCGGCGATTGTCTCCGACCTGGTCTCCCTAACCGGCGAGCTTCAGCGCCGCGCGCACCTGGGGTTGGTGGCGATCGACGAGTTCGCGGCCCTTGGCGCGCGGGAGGTTCTGCGGGTGCTCTCGCGCTCGCGCTCCGCCGGCGTTAGCGTGCTCCTGGCGACGCAGGGGCTGGCGGATCTGGGCGAGGTAGCGATGGACACAGGGAGCGAGGCGTTCTCGCGTCGGGTCCTCACGCAGCTCGACTTCACGATCGCGCATCGCCAGCCCGAACCCCACTCGGCGTCCCTCTTGGCGAGCGTCGCCGGCACGCGACCTGTCTGGGTCACGACCCGGCGGATCGACTCCCGTCTCAGCCTGCAGGCCAAGGACAACACTGGCACGCGGACTCGCGAGCGGGAGTTCGTGCGCCATCCGGACGAGTTCAAGACGCTCGCGACGGGAGAGGCCATCGTGATCGAGCCGGCGTCCTCTCGAGCGGCCGCGCGAGTGCGTGTCTGGGCTGCACAGCCGGGTTAGGCAGCGGCAGCGATTGGCGCGGAGCTAGCCGCGGTCGGGTAGCTTGGCCTCGTCGGATCGCGAGCTGAGGTGGCGTGAGAGCGCCGAAGCCAGGCAGGCCGTCCATACAAAACGCGAGCGGCTCCGACATAGGGATATGCGGGACAAGCGAAAGCGGCAGGGCGTGCGCGCCGTGGAGGAGCGCGAGGGAGTGCCGCGGAGCCGGGGTCACGGGCACAGCCCGACCTCAGTTGGGGCCCCGGCCGACAATGGCTGGAGCGGCGGCGCGAAGCAGATCGCCGCCGCGGTTGTGCGGCACCTGCGCGCCAGCTTCGGGGGCTCGCTGAACGAACAGGACTACGAAGATTTGGCGCAGGAGGCGCTGCTCGCGATCCACAGGCGGGAGGTCGCCGGCGAGCGGATTCGCGACCCGCGCGCGTTCGCCAAGCGTGTTGCATGGCGAGACGCGCGGGATCTGGTTCAGAACCGTTGCGTGTCGCCGAGCGACCCGCAGGGCCACCTCCTCAACTCCGTTGAGGACCGCGGCGGCGATCCGGAGGCGCGGATGCTCGCTCGGGCCGAGCTTGCCCGAGCGATCGAAGCGGCTGAGCGCCTTACTCCCGAGCAGCAGGTCGTCTACCGCAGTCGGTTCGTGGAGCAGCTCGAGCCGCGCGAGAGCTGCAGGATTCTCGGCCTCAGCCGCCAGACCTACTACTTCCGGCTGAGGTCGGCTGTCAGTGCGGTCCACGAAGCACTCGAGGCGGAGCGCTTTGCGTCGATCGAGCGCGAGCTACTCAGCGCCTACATCGCCGGCACGGGTAGCGCCGGCGAGCGGCGGCGAGCGCGCAGGCTGCTAGCCGCCGACCCGCACGCCGTGGCGCTGGCGCGCCAGCTGCGCGACCTCCATCACGGGGCAGCCGCCGCATTGCCGCTCCCCGCGGTGGACCGGATACCGGATCCCTCGATCCTCGATCGCGTCGCTGGCGCGATCGCGGGCGCACGTGACCGCTTGATCGCTCCGGGGAGCGATCATGGCGCAGAGCAAATTGCGACCCAGCTGTCGGCGAGCGGAGCGGCGAGGGCCGGGGGCGCCGGCGCCGGCGGCGTCATGGCGCACCTGGGCTTGGCGGGCAGCGCGGGCAAGATCATCGCCTCGTGCCTTGCGACGGGCGCGGCGGCGACGGCGTGCGTCGCCGCCGGCGTGCTGCCGGCACCCGCGCTCCGCGGCCATGCGGAGGCGGAGCGCAAGACGCCGAGCGCGCGCGAGGCGAGTGCCGACATCCTGCCTGCACCAGCGCCTCCTTCGCCGCCGAGTCAGATCGGCACAGAGACACCGCTCGAGCCTCCGCAGGGGGAGCCCCCGCCAGCGGAGGAGCCACCACCCGAGCCGGTGGAGCCCGTCGCTCCGACGGCGCCGGTCGGAGAGCAGGAGTTCGGAGTCGCCTCGGCCGCGACCAGCACCTCGTCCGGCTCCGCTGGTGGTTCGTCCAGCGACGGCGGAGGCGAATCCGCGGCAGCGCGGGAGTTCGGACAGCCATAGGACGTCGGTAGACCGTTGGACCCGTGATCCTTAGAGAAGGCGTCAGCCACACCCTCCGAAACGCGGCGGCCGCCGTCTTTCTCGGCGCGCTCCTCGCAGCCCCTGACGCCGACGCCGGCGGTGCGACCTATACCGTCGCTCAGTGCGAGCGCGCCAACCGGGGGGCCCAGGATGCCGTGCTCTCCGATGGCCATTCGTACTTCGCCCTCAACGCCTGCGGCGTTTCGGGCGAACACGCGGTGAGGATCGAGAACATCGGGCGCGCGGTCCACAGCGCTGTCGGCAAGGCGCGATGGTCGACCAACACCTCCTCGCTCGGGATCGTCGGCGTAGACGTAAGCGCCAAGCTGCGTCGCGATCGGGGCCATGCCCCGAGCTTGTGGATGGCTGACGACGGCCAGCGGCAAACGGGACGCGTGGGCTCCGGGGGCACGGGCCCAACCAGCTATCACCACTACGGCTGGAGCGCCCATGGTCGGGGCCAACGCCAGTTCATCGCCAGCCTCTCCTGCGAGCGAGCCGGCGGCTGTCGGGAGTCCGATTTGGCGAAAACCTGGATCCGTAACGTCCGCCTCAAGGTGGCGGACTACTCGGACCCCGTGCTGACGACGGGTGGCGCCCTGCTTGCCGGCGGTTGGAGAAGGGGGACACAGGACCTCGGTACCAGTGGCAGCGACGCCGGTTCGGGACTACGCCAGATCGTGGCCACCGTCGACCGCACCGGGTTTTTGACGCGGAACACCAGCTGCGCGGACATACCGGGATCGCGCTCTGCAAAGACCTTTGATCCGTGCCCGACGGCACTTTCGACGTCGTCTACGTCTGCCAGCACGGGCGCCCCCCCTTTCCACGACGGCCGCAACGCGCTGTCGATCTGCGCGATCGATTTCGCCGGCAACCGGACCTGCCAACACCGGACGGTCGACGTCGATAACACGCCGCCGGCGCTGGGCTTCACGAGTTCCCAGGACGCAAACGACCCCGAGCTGATCAAGGCGCCAGTCTCCGACGCGACCTCGGGCGTCGACGGCGGGCGCATCTTCTACCGAGCCGTCGGCTCGACCACTTGGCAGCCGCTCGAGACGCAGATCGGCGGCGGAGCGCTGCAGGCGCGCGTCGACTCGACCGCGGTCCCCGCGGGGCGATATGAGTTCCTCGCCCAGGCAACCGACGTCGCCGGCAACTTCGCCTGGACGACTCAGCGCCGCGACGGCCAGCCCATGGTCCTCACCTTCCCGCTCAAGTCCGGCGTGCGCCTCACGGGCTACCTCGCTCCCGGCGGAGGCCACCGCGAGACGATCGGCTACGGGAAGCGCTCCAAGGTCGCGGGGCGGCTCAGCGACCGCGGGGGCCACCCGCTCGCCGGTCAGGAGGTGACCGTGGTCGAGCACTTCGGCGCCGGCGCCCTCATCGACCGCCGCGTTCGCAAGGTCCAGACGGACTCGGACGGGCGCTGGCGCGAGCGGATCCCGGCGGGGCCCTCGCGCAGGATCACGGCCACGTACGGGGGCTCGGCCCGCTACATCGCTGACGCGACGAGGGTCGGGACGCTCGCGGTGAAGACCAAGGCCGGCTTGCGGCTGTCGCGGCGCCACGTGCCGGAGGGAAGGCGGGTCGTGTTCAAGGGGCGCGTCCGGCACTACGCGGCGCGGATCCCGGACGGCGGCAAGCTCATCGAGCTCCAGGTGAGGAACAGGCACAGCTGGGACACCGTTCGTCACGCCATCCATACCAACGCCGACGGCAAGTATCGGGTGCGCTACCACTTCGCCCGCTTTTACACCTCAAACGTTCGCTACCGGTTCCGCCTCAAGGTGCTGCGCGAGCAGGGCTGGGCCTACAGGGCGCCGGCGAAGTCGAGGTCGCGAAAGCTCGTGGTCGTGGCGCGGTAGGGCGCGGCCGATCTGAGCCGAAGGGCGTGGGAAGAGCCGACGGCGCCCCTAGCCTTATCCCCCGGCAAAGGAGGAACCAACGTGAAGATTCGCCGCCACCTGAGCTACGCCAATATCGGGGTCACCGTCTGCCTGTTCATGATCCTGGCCGGGGGCGCCGCCTACGCAACCGGGGAGCTCGGCTCCCAAGACATCAGGAACAACTCGCTGAGGAGCGAGGACCTGAAGAACCACCGGGCGGTCCGCGGCAGGGACGTGGCCCGAAACGCCCTCCGCGGCGGGCAGATCGCCGAGCGCACCCTGAAGGCGCAGTCTTTCGCGCCGCTGGCCGGCAATGGCGCGGCAGTCTGCGACCTCACGGCGGCTACCGCCGCCGTCAAGTGCGTGAAGACCTCGATCCGGCTCAAGCGGCGCTCGCGCCTTCTGGTCGTCACGACCGGAGGGCAGGAGAGCGGGGGCGTGCCCACCCACGCAACCTGCGCCATCAGCATCGACGGGATCGACGTGGGCGGCGGGGTTGCGCCCGGCGAGGAGGCCGTCGACAATACGTCCTCCGCCGCCCAGAACGGCTTCGCGCTCACCTTCGTCACCGCCGGCAACGCGCCTCCCTTCCGCGACGGAACGCTTCGCCGCGGGCGACACACGATCGCCCTGAGCTGCGAGAAGGGAATCGGCAGTCCGAAGATCGACCAGCCGCAGATCTCCGTCCTCGCCATCGCCTCCGGCTGACCCGCCGACCTACAAGCGATCTCAGCGCCGCTTAGGCGCGGCGGTCAAGGGCGCGGAGCGTCCGACCCCGTAAGGGGTTGACAGCCGGGCCGGCGGCGCTATCCGTCGAGTAGGTCGGCCGGGGGACCTCCCTCCATACATTTTGGACCCGGCTCCGACTAGGGGGTATGCGGAGACGTGAGCGAGGCTCGATCCAGTGAGGCGGCGATCGCACGAGGTCCTCGTGATCGGCGAGGACCAGCTGCTCGACGAGCTCGATCTCGGCCTCCTCCAGGAGCCTCAGCCGGCCACTGCAGCCGCGCGCAGCGCGGGAATTGCACGGAAGGTCCGCGTGGTGAGGGTGGGCGAGCCGGCCGGGATTTCGGCGGTTGAGCCCAACGCGGCAGAGAAGGACGACGCCGAGGCGAGCGACTTCGACGAGATTGGGGACGAGCCGCAGCAGCGAGCGCCTGCGGAGATCGACGGCGAACGGGAACCCGAGCCGGTGAGCGCGAACGTACGTCGCGCGAGGACAAGCCACCCGTGGTCGCGGCCGCGCCCCCGGGGCTTGGGCACCGCAGCCACCGTGGGAATCGCGGCGGTGCTCGCGACGCTAGTGATGATCGTCCTCGAGACCGGCGGGTCGAAGCCGAGCCTCCCCGATCCCCCGCTCAGGCGCCAAGAGCTGGAGGCGCGAGCGCCGCACGCCGGCCTGCGGCGTGCGGGCCAGGGCGAGCCCCGCGAGCGAGCGGTCTCGGAGCCCGGGCGAGGCGGTGGGGGCGCCCAGGCCCATCGGTCCTCCGCGCCCTCGGACGCGTTGACGACGGCGGATGCGGCTACAGCGCCGGTCGCGCGAGCAGTCGCACCCGAACCGAGTTTGGCGCCGAGGTTCACTCCGGCACCAACTCAGGAGGCGAGCCCAGCTGTTGTCCAGCGGGAGTTCGGGCCGTGAGCGGCATGGGGGAGAGGGTCGAGCTCGCGCGCCGCTCGGCGCGGCTCGAGCGGCTGCGTGGGCGGGCGCCGCGGTACATGTTCGTCGCGGTACTTGCGATCACCTCGCTGGTCGGCCTTCGCGAGCTGATCTCACCCGAGAAGGCGCCGGTGCCGTCGACGGCCCCGGGCGCCCCCGATTACGCGGTCGAGGACTTCGCCCAAGGCTTTGCCCGCGCCTATCTCGCCTACGACGCCGCGCGACCGCAGGTTCGCGAGCGAGCGCTTCGGCCGTACCTCCCGGAGGAGCTCGACGCGGGCGCGGGCCTCATGCCGCCCGAGCGTGGCTCGCGCTCAGTCGAGTGGGTGCGCGTGGCCCAGAACCAGGAGGCGCTCGCCGGGGGGCGGATCGTGGTGGTTGCCGCCGGGATGAGCGGCGAGCCCGCGCCGACTTACCTGGCGGTGCCGGTGGCGCGCACCTCAGAAGGCGCCATCACGCTAACCGGCTATCCCTCGGTCGTCGGCCCCCCGACGATCGCGCGGTCGGAGCTCGGCGCGCGCGAGGAAGTCGAAGACAGAGAGGTGGTCGCCGTCGCGGAGCGGGTCGTTCGCAACTACCTCGCCGGGGAGCGGGCGGACCTCGAGGCCGACCTGGCGCCCGACGCGGCGGTGGCAATCCCCGCGCAGCGTTTCGAGGTGCAGTCGATTGACGACCTCGCCTGGGCTGCGGGTCCGGACTCCGGCGCCGTGCTCGCGACCGTCAGTGCGCGCGAGGAGGCGGGAGGGCTTTGGACGCTGACCTATGAGCTCGGCGTCGATCGCCGACGCGGGCGTGTCCTCGTGAGCTTCATCGAGACCGTGGCAAACGCAACCTAGGAGGAACACCATGAGACGCATAGCAGCGATCGGCGCCACCGCGCTTCTTCTCGCTCTGGTGTCGCCGGTGGTGGGCACAGTTGGCCCTCTCGGCTTCGGGGTCCAGCGGGCCCAGGCGCAGAAGGCCGGGGGCGGCAGCGTCTCCAGGGCCGGCGACAACGCGGCCGATCTGATCACCGAGATCGTCGGGCCAGTGCTGATCGTGCTGATCGGCGTGGTGGGGATTGGTGCCTTCATGCAGCGCAACACGGGGCTGGCGATCAGCGCCGCGCTCGTGGGGCTGATCGCGGGGCTCTTCATCTTCGCTCCCGGCTCGGCCGAGGACGCCTACCGCGACATCTACAAGGCGATCTTCTAGCTCGGCGGGAAGGTCAGGAGCGCGCGCGTGGCGGCGAGAGAGCCGGTGTCGGTCCGCTCTTACCGGGCGGTCCTCGACGGCGTCGAGCGGCGGATCTACCGCGTCGACCGCTGGCGGCTGCCGGCGCCCGGGGGCGTGCCGCTTCGGGCGATCCTCTACACGATCGCCGCCGCCGTGGGCGTGATGGTGGCGGCGAGGCTGCCGCTCGCCGGGCAGCTGCTCGGCTTGGTCCCCGTGGGCGTTCGCGTCGTCGCCCTGCCGGTCGCGGCGGGCTGGGCGCTTGCCTCGTGGCAGATCGACGGGCGAGCGCCGCATCACGCGCTCGCGGGGCTCGCTCGCTACCGCGTCCGAGCGCGCACCCTGGCGGGGCTTCGTCCCACCGTCTCGCAGGGGGCGCAGGTCGCCCCGGTCGCGGCGGTGCAGATTGCCCCGACTGGGGATGAGCCCGCCTACCGGCGCGGGCGGGTGCGCGGGCCCGCTCGCCTCGTCTTGCGCTACCCGGCGCGGCTCGAGGTCGAGCGAAGGCGAGGCCGCGGATCCGACGCGCTCGCGGCGAGGCGGGTCCGCGTGTGCGGGCTCTGCGAGCGCCCACGGCCGCTACCCCGCGGGCGCGAGCTGCGGGTGCCCGAGGGCGCGGAGGTGGTCTTCGAATGAGCCTACGGGCGCCGCACTACTTCCTGCACGGAAACCTCGTCTGGCGATCACCCGAGGACGTCTGGGCCGGCTATCGCCTAGAGGGCCAGAGCTATGCGGGCCTCTCGCTGAACCGAAAGGTGGAGCTGAAGGAGCGGATCGAGGCCTTCGCCTATGCGATCGAAACCGACTTCCAGCTGATCCGCTCCGCTCGCGAGTGGTCGGCGGACCGCTACGCGGAGCGGGCGCTGACGACGGTCGATCCGCGCCGGGGCCACCCGGAGGCCTTTCGCGCCTACCTGGAAGAGCATCGGCGCCGGCTCGCCAGCCGCCGCGTCGTTTGGCCCGAGCTGTTCGCGTTCGTGCGCCTGGGCCCGCCGGCGCACGCCGCTGGGGCACAACGGCTCGCCGAGCTCTGGTGCGAGTTGCAGGCCGGCCTCGGGATCCGAGACGCCCGGGCGGTCTCGAAGAAGCGCCTGGCAGAGCTGCGGCGCGCCGAGGAGCGGGCCTTCGATCGCGTCTTCGACCAGCTGCCGTGCGAGCGGGCGCGCTCGGGGGAGATCGCGGCTCTCGTCCGCTCCGCCTACACCCGCGGCGTGGGGGAGCCCCACGTCGATCCGCACTGGCGGGCGCAGGCGCTCTGGGTAGACACCGAGGAGGGGGGAGCGTTCGAGCCCTACGAGCACGATCTGATGCGCCTTCACGAATCGCGCGTTCAGATCGAGCCGCGGGCGCTTCGGGTCGACTCGGAGGCTGGCACCTCGCACCAGGCGCTGCTCGTCTGCGGCGCGCTGCCGGACGAAGCGGCCTTCCCGGGGCCGGAGGTGGAGCTCCTCTTCGCGCCGCTCGAATGCGGGTTCCCCGTCGACGCCGTCTACACGGCCGAGTGGATCCCCAACCGCGCCGCGCAGAAGCTGGCGCAGAAGCGGATGGTCGACGCCGACCAGCAGGCCAAGGAGGAGGCCTTCGGCGAGCACGGCGCGACGGTCGGGACCACCGACCGCAGCTACGCGGCGCGCGAACTGCAGGCGCGCCTCGGCGCGTCGGACCGGCCGCCGTTCCTCCGCTCGGCGATCACTCTGGCCCTGGGCGCGGACGATCCCGACCAGCTTGAGGACCGGGTTGATCACCTGCGTTCTGAGTTCGGGCGGGTGGAGCTCCATCGGCCGCTGGGCGAGCAGCACCGCCTCTTCCTCGGCGCAATGCCAGCACAGCCCTTCCCGGTGCGCGACTACCTCGCGCACCTCTTGCCCGAGCAACTCGGGGCGATGGTGCCGACGGCGATCTCGCACGCCGGGTCTGAGATCGGCCCCTATCTCGGCTATGGGCTGACCGGCTCGCGGTCGCCGGTGCAGCTCGACCTCGCCGAGGCCTCGCGCACCGACCGGCCGCCGACCATCCTGCTCACGGGATCGCTCGGCTCGGGCAAGACCGTGGCGCTCGAGACCCTGCTCTACCAGGCCTACCTGCAGGGCTCATCGCCGATCGTCGACATCGACCCCAAGGGAGACCACCGGCTCGAGCGGCTGCCGGGCCTCGCCGATCGCCTCGAGGCGATCGAGCTCGGACCCGACGAGCGCTATCGGGGGCTGCTCGACCCGATGCGGGTCGGCACTGCCGAGACCCGCCAGGATCTCGCCTACGGCTTTCTGGTCGGCATCCTGCCGGATCCAGTCCCGGCCGAGTGGCGGACGAAGATCCGGCGGGCGATCGCCGCTACCGAGGCGGCCGGCGGAGGGACCACGGGCCAGGTGCTCGACGAGCTGCGGGCGATCGACCCGGTCGGCGCCGACTGTGCTGAGGCTCTCGAGGTCCACCTCGAGGCCGGGCTCGCGAAGCTCGGTTTCGGGCGGCCCGGGCAGGCCCTGCCCGAGGTAGGCGGCGCGAAGGTGGTCTCGCTTCGGATCCGAAACCTGGTCACGGTCAAGCCCGACGTCCGCCGCTCGGAGCTCCAGGAGGACGAGCGAGTGAGCCAGGCGGTGCTGCGACTGGTGGCGGCCTACGCGCTTCGCCTTTGCGCCGCCGACACGCATACGCACTCGGTGCTGGCGGTGGACGAGGCGTGGGCGCTGCTACTCGACGTGCAGGGTCAGGCCCTCCTCGACCGCCTTTCGCGGATGGGGCGCTCGATGAACATCACGCCGCTCTTGGCCTCGCAGATCGTCGGGGACGCCGAGATCCTGGAGCCGCTTGTCGGCACGTACCTCGCGTTCGGCGTCGAGACGGAGTCCGAGGCCGAGCGCTCGCTGGAGCTGCTCCGTCTCGACCGCGACGACGAGGGGCTTCGCCAGCGGCTGATCTCGTTCCGCGCCGGGCGCTGCTACCTGCGCGACGTCGTCGGGCGGGCGATCCCGATGCGCGTCGACCCCGGCGAGGAGCTGCTCGCCGCACTCGGCACGACGCCCACTCCCCACGGCACGGCGCCTGCGGCAGCGGCGCTGCCGGATGACGAGCCCGAGGAGCTCGCCGCCGATGCGGCCGCGGCCTAGGAGGGCCGCGGCCGCGCTTCTGTGCGCGACCGCGCTGTCGCTCTCGCCGGCGCAGGCGATCGCGGCACCGGCAGACCGCGACCAGCGAGCGCGATCGGCCCAGGGCGGCGCCGCCGATCCCGGCGGCAGCGGCGTGAGAGGAGGCGGCGGAGGAGGGGGAGTCGCGGGCGACGCGGCTGCGCCGCTCGTCCAAGGCGGCGAGGAGCACTCGCTCGGCCAGGTCAACCCGCTGCAGGTAGAGAACCCGCTTTGCCGCAAGCGCCTGCGCCGCGCCGAGCGGCGGAACTGCGAGGTGACGGGCACCCCGGAGGGCCGCTACCCGACCTCGAACTACGGCTTCGAGATCCACATCGACACCGGGCTGGACAACATCGTCGGCAACTTCCAGGCGCTGCTCGCCCACATCGCCGACGCGATCTGGATGGCGCTCCTGTTCGTCTTGAGCCTGGTCCTGACCCTGCTCGGCTGGGCGTTCGAGCTCTCTCCGTTCACCGACAACCGGACGATGGCCGAGATCAGCCGCGGCCTTGAGCGCTTCTACCGGGCCTTCACTAGCCAGTGGCTCGTCTTCGCCTTCGTCGCGGTCGGCGCCTGGGCGGTCTGGCGCGGGCTCGCGCGGCGCCAGTTCGCGCAGGCGATCGCCGGATCGCTGCTGACCGTGGCGCTGATGGTCGCCGGGCTCGCGATCCTGCATGAGCCGCGGAGCACGGTCGGGACCGTCGCCGGCTTCACCAACGACGCCGCGCAGGCGGTGATCGCGGCGCCGCAGGCGGGGTCGGTCTCCAACCCGTCGAGCTCGTATGCCGAGGCCACCGCGGAGACCTGGAACGCGATGACGCTTCCCGGCTTCGCGGCGCTCAACTTCTCGGACATGGGGTGGGCGCTGTCTCGGCCCGACCCCGAACTGCTCGCGAAGGCGAACGAGACGGCCTGCCTCGACTACGCCTACCTGAGGACGATCCCTCGAGACGCGCTCCGCCGGCTGCTCGCCAGCGGCGGGGAGATCGATTGCGACAAGGTCGCCGCCGCGGTCCCACCGCCGCGCACCAACGCCGAGCTCTGGCTTCGCAACAGCCCGGGCTCCGAGGCGCGGGACTCGCTCTGGGACGAGTTCACCGACGACTTTCCCTACTCGAGCTACTTCGCGATCCAGGGCGACGGCGGCGCGTGGACGCGCCTGCCGCTGGTGCTCTTGATCGGGCTCGGCCTTCTGGGCGGGATCGCGCTGCTCGCCTGGCTCGCAATCCGAATCTTCGTCCAGACGGCGGTCGCCTTCGTGCTCGTGCTCTCGACTCCGCTGGTGCTCTTCATGCCCGCCTTCGGCGAGCGCGGTCGCGCCGCCTTCGCCTTCTGGGCGGGGACGCTCGCCGGTGCCCTGGTCTCGAAGCTGATCTACGCGGCCTTGCTGGCGGTGACGCTGTTCGCGACCAACGTCGTCGCCTCGCTCGTCCCCACGGGCGCCGGCGCCTTCATGGGCTTCCTGGTCATGGCGGGCCTCTGGTGGGCGGTCTTCCTGAAGCGCGACGACATTCTGTCGTTCCTCTCCGTTGCCCCCGACGGCGAGGGCGGCTCGGGCCGGCTCGGCGCCCTCACCGGCCTCTACGCGACGCAGCAGCTAGCGCGCCGCGTGATGGCGCCGCTGGGCTACGGCGTACGCGGCGCGAGGGCCGCAGGGGCCGGTGCCCGAGGCGGTCTGACCGGCATGGCCCGCGATCGCTCCGGCGCGACCCGCAAGGTCGCCTCCGAGCGGCTCGCCCGGCAGGCCGAGCAGCGCCTCGCCGCTCGCTACCAGACCGAGAAGGGCATCCTCGGTGAGCAGGCAGAGCGCCGCACGCAGCTGGCGCGGCTCGCGGCCGAGCGGACGGACGCGCACAGCGAGGCTCGCCGCCACGGCCGGCTCGCCTCGGCGGCACGCGGGCCCGCGCGCGCGCGCCACGAGGCGGCGCGCCGCAGCGCCCAGGAGCGCGCGGAGCGGCTTCGGGCCGCGCACGCGGAGGCGAAGGAGCGGATCGCGCAGGCGGGACCGAGAGAGGCCGAGGCACGCGCCTTCGTCTCGCAAGCCGACGAACGCCAGCGGGCCTCGGGGGCTCGCTTCTCCCGCGACGAGCTGGGCGAGGCCCGTGAGGCGATTCGCCGCGAGGTCGACCGACCGGCGGACTCGGGCGTCCACGCATGGCGAGTCGGGCTGAGCCCGCACCGCTACGAGGCGCTCACCGGCCGCGAGCGTGAGGCGGCCCAGCGGCAGGTCGCCGAGCAGCTTCGATCCGACCGCCTCGCCTTCGGCGCTATACCGAACCGCCCGGCGGGCCTTGTGGGAGACGGCGCACGACGCCGATATCGCCGCCATCTGCGCGGTCGCGAGCGCGGAGCAAGGGACCTGCACGACGCCCGGGTGAGGGCGCGCAGGGCCCGGCGCCAGCCGCCGCGCAGGGGAGTGAGCAGGTGAGCGGGCGCCGGCGCCTTGTGCTCGTCGCGGCGCTCCTCGCCCCGCTCGTCGCGGCCGCGGTCCTGCTCGCGAACAACGCCGGGGAAGACGAGACCGCGCGGGCGCGGGCGACTCGCGGCCCACATGATGAGGGAGCGCCGTTGGCGCCGCAGCTGCGAGCCCGGGCGGCGGAGCGGATCGCTCGTGCCGAGACCCGCCGCGAGGCCGCGGCCGCGCGGCGCGAGGATCCGCGCGGCGAGCCGGGCCCGACGCCCCGGGTGCTGCGGCTCTACGAGCGCACGCGCGCTGAGGCCGAGCCCGCCGCCCGGCGCTTCTTGGCCGCCTTCTCGCTCTACGAGGTGGGCCGCCTGGACGAGGAGGTCGGACGCGAGCTGCGGGTGACGGCGACCCGGGTCTTCGCCGAGGAACTGCTCGCCGCGCCGCCGCGGGTGCCGCGTGGCGTCTCCAAGCTCGAGCGGGCCCTGCTTCGTCGGCTCGAGTTTGTGCCCGGCGAGCCAGACGCTTCGGGCCGCCGGCTCGTCTCGGGCGAGCTCGTCGGCCTGGTGCGCCGCGACGGCGGCGAGGAGACGATCGCGATCGAGCTGCGCCGGTCAGGTCGCGGCTGGCGCGTCTCGGGGCTAGGCCGATGAGGCTCGCGGGGCGCATGGGCGTCGGGGCGGCGCTCGGGCGCCGCCTGCCCAAGAGCGCCTGGGGGCGCGTGGCGGCCGGCGCGGCGGCCGCGTTCTTCGGGATCCTGATGGTCGCCTCGATGGGGGCGACGACGAGCTCGCTCGCCGGCGGAGCGTGCGCTCCGGGAGATGCCGCGGTCGGCTCGGTCCGGGGAGTGCCGCAGCAGTACGCGCGCCACTACACAGGCGCTGCCGAGCGCTTTCGCCTCGGCCAGCGCGGCCCCGCGATCCTGGCGGCGATCCACAAGGTAGAGAGCGACTTCGGGCGCTCGTTGCTTCCGGGGGTCTCGTCGGGGGAGAACTCCGCCGGCGCCGGCGGGCCCATGCAATTCCTCGCCTCGACCTGGCGGCGCTACGGTATCGACGGGGACGGGGACGGGGATCGCGACCGCTACGACGCGGTCGACGCGATCTACGGCGCCGCCAACTACCTGCGCGCCTCGGGCGCCCCCGGCGACTGGTACCGGGCGATCTTCGCCTACGACCAGGCCGACTGGTACGTCAAGGAGGTGCTCGCCGCCGCTCGGCGCTTCGGCGACGTCGGCGAGGTAGCCGACGCCAGCTGCGCGCCTTCGGCCGCCGGCGTCGCGAACCTGAGGAAAGCGGTCCGCGTGTACGAGCCGCGCGCCTTCCGACGGATGCCGGCGAAGCTGACGGCGCCGGGCTACTCGCCGCAGCCCATCGACTCGCGGATCTGGCCCGGCGCGGTGTGGATCCTTCGCACCTACGACCTCCGCGTTACCGCGGCGCGCGAGCCGGGCCACGCGACCCATGGCGACGGCACCGCGCTCGACCTGGTCCCGGCGGGCGACCTCCGTTCGCAGACCGCCTGGGATCGCTCCGCCGGGCGGCTGGCGCGCGACCTGGGCTGGAGGCGCGGCTCCGGGCGCTCGGGGTCTCGCCCGGCCTGCGACCTCGCCCCGGCGATCCAGTTCGTCGGCTACGACGGCTATCCCTCGCACGGCTCGCCGCGGACTTGCCGCGGGGGCTGCCCCGCCCACATTCACGTCTCGTGGGTGAGCTCGTCGTTCGGGTCGGGTTCGCTCTCGCCGCCCCCCGCGTGGGTGCTCGTCTTCCCGGCCCCCGGAGGCGGCTCGTGATCACCCGGAGCTCGGCTGACGGCCTCTGGCCCGTGCCTTCCCGCCCCGGCCGTGGGCCGTCGGACTTCTTGCTTCGCACGGTAGCGGCGGCGGAGCGCCGCAGGAATTCGCTTCGCAAGTCCAACGACCCCCGGCATGGGCCGGGGAGAAGGAGGTCCAGATGAACTCCGTCAACCTGATCGGTCGCCTGACCCGCGATCCCGAGCTTCGGGAGACCAAGGGCGGGAAGCCGGTCTGCGCCATGCGGCTCGCCGTCAACGGCGTCCGCGAGGGGGACGTCACCTACGTCGACGTCGTCACCTTCGACAAGCAGGCCGAGGCCTGCGCGGGGCACCTCGCCAAGGGCCGCCAGGTGGCGGTCGCCGGCCGCCTCTCCTACTCGGAGTGGGAGGCCGACGATGGCTCGAAGCGCTCCAAGCACGAGGTGATCGGCCGCGTGAAGTTCCTCTCGGGGCGAAACGGCTCCGCGCCGCAGGGCGCCGAGGCCGGCTCCGGCGAGACGGAGCCGGATGAGGAGATCCCCTTCTAAGACGATCTCCCTCACCCCCACCCAGCCGGGCGGCGGGCCCTCGGGCCCGCCGCCTCCTCGGTTGTTCGCGGATCAGGACGCGCGGTGAGAGTTCTGAGCCGATCGGGGGCGGGGGAGCGGCCGTGGTCGTGAACCCCCCAGGTCTCGGAGAAGGACGCCGTGAGCATGGCACCAGGACCGGCGGGGCTTCAAGGCGCGCGCTTCGCGCGGCCTCGTCTTGGCAGCGCCCTCGCTTCGCTCGGGTTCCGCGCCGCTCGTCCGGTGCCTTTTCGCTCGGCGTCCTTCACCAGTGACCTGAGGAGGTACCCATGACCCCGACCGATACCCGCCCTCCCAGCGGCACAGCCGTCGAGCTTGGGCGGTACGTCACCGATCTACGCGAGCAGCGGATTCTGCTCGGGCGGCAGATCGATAGCGTGGTTCACATCTACGACGCGCCGCTCGGCACCGGGCTGGGCCGCACGTACTTCGTCGAGCGCGGCTTCGAGACGCGAGCAGAGCTTGCGATGCTCGTGCGCGACTACTTGCGTCAGGCGGAGCGGCTCGGCTGCTGCCCGATGAGTCGGCGGGCCGCGCGACTCCTGATCGAGGCCCCGCGGAAGGCGGTCGGGTGAATGCGGCTACGTGCGCGAGCCACGTAGGTAGCGCAGGACAATCCAGACGCCGGCGCCAGCGGCGAGGGCGCCGGGTCCATTGTTCGGGTCGTTGCTGAAAGCGAGCATCGTGACGATCAGGCCGATCCACCCGGGTATGCCTTCGCGCAAGGCGGCGACGAGCGCGATCATGGCGAGGCCGATGACGACTCCTGCCAGCACGCCGCTTCAACCCCGCGGAGCGCAGGCGTGCCCCCCTCGGTGGGCGGCTAGGGCGATAAAGCTAGTCGTGATGCGCTACCGCTGCTGATGCGAAGGGGAGCGGCGGCGGCTTCCGCGGGGCCCAATTTTTACTTGGCAGGCGGTTTCTGGCGGTCGCCACGGTCGGCGGAGAATTCCGGAGGGTTTTCGGGTCACTGGAGGGCCCTCCGTCGGAGATCGGGCAGCGACATGGCTTGGTCAAGTCGTTTGCAGTCGCTCAACAGTCGGGGCTATCCGCGCGTGGCGACGGCTAACTCGACGCAGGCGCCCCAACCGCGCAGGTTCGGGATTAGTGCTCGCGGTCCTTGGGCGGATTCGGGTCTGGGGCCGGTGGGATCGTGTCCTTGCTGCGGATCTTGCCGTCCCTGCCCTGGGTGATGCGCTCGCCGCCGCCGACGTTGCGAAGAATCTCGCCCGCTCTGCGATCCGCATCGCGCTGGGTATCGAGGTGGGCGCTGGCACGATCAGCGTTCGGTTTGCGTACGTCCCAGCCGCCGTCAGGATTTGGCGAGACGATTCTCTTTTCGTGCTTCTTGGCCACGAGATCAAAGGTAGCGCATGCCGGAAAGCCCAGGACGGGTTTGTGCGCAGCGAGCGCCGGACCAGTCCACTGGGTGGCGGAGTTCCGAGCCGGCGGCTCCGGACGGACGACATTTAAGGTGGAGCCTTCGCTGCCTCGCCGTTGGAGGCTCGGGAGCGGCCGCTACTTGCTGATCCAGAACCGCTCCTTCGCGGGGGTCGGGTCCCTGAGCTTGTAAAGGTCGATGGCCTGGGCCTTGAAGCTATGCCGGCCGCCGCTCAGATGGCGATAGACCTTCGGCGAGTCGCAGCGCCGAATGCGGCGGCGGTCGAGCCTGCACCTGAAGCTCGAGCCCGGCTCGGACGACTTGAAGCGGAACCTAGCCCGCCCACGGGCGTCTCTCACCCTCGACGCTGTGATCGTCGTCTGGGGCCGGATCTGCGCGTATTTGACGATCCGAGCGTTGATCACATCGACGACGTAGACGTGGCGTGCGGCGTCGGTAGCGACGTCGTGGGGATGGTCGAACTGACCCTCGCCCGGGCCAGTGCTGCCCCACTTCGTCAGGTAGCGACCGCTCCCCGAGAACTTCTCGATGCGATCGTTCACGGAGTCAGCGACGTAGACGTGGCGCGCGGGGTCGGTGGCGATTCCCTGCGGCGCGGAGAACTGGCCCGCGCCAGAACCGTCGGTGCCCGCCTGGCAGCCCGCCCTCGGGGAACCGCATCTCTGGAATTGGTTTTCTCCGTTCCTGACCCCCCACCCCCACATCAGAAGGAAACGTCCTCCCGACGAGAACTTCTCGACTCGGTTGGCGTAGTAGTCGGTCGCATAGACGCGGTCGTCGGAGTGGCTGGCAACGTCATAGGGATAGGAGGCGCTCCACTTGTCGAGGAAGCGACCCCGCGAGGAGAACTTCTGGATCCGAAGGTTGAAAAAGTCGGCGACGTAGACGTGGCCGGCGGAGTCGGCGGCAACGCCGTAGGGGCCGCGGAACCGGCCTTTGCGGGATCCCGTCCTCCCCCACTTGTCGAGGAAGCGTCCCCGCGAGGAGAACTTCTGGATCCGGTCGTTGCCCACGTCAGCGACATACACGTGCCCGCTGGTATTGGTCACGATCCCGCTGGGCCCGTTGAGCTGCCCGTCGCCTGCGCCCGCGAGCCCCCTTTGGCAAGATCTTCGGCAGGTCTCGAGCGCGCTGCTGCCGGTCCTTACCCCCCAGCCCCAGGCGAGGAGGAAATCTCCGCTGGCGGAAAACTTCTCAATCCGGTGGTTACCGGTATCCGCGACATAGACGTGGCCGGACGAGTCGGTGGCTATACCTTGGGGAAGATAGAACTGCCCGGCGCCCGCGCCCTCGCTGCCCCAGGCGATCCTTTGCACAATCGCCGCTGAAACCGGGACGGCGCTCGCCAGGGCGGTCACGGCCACCGCGGCAAGGAGGGCAAAGAACCAGCGTCGCCCTATTTGTCCCCCCAGCATCACACCGCCTTCTCCGCCACCGCGTTGGTCGCCGCCTAACCCCAAGGGTACTCTTGGCCCTATCGACCAATGCCTCAACGCCACCCGGAGCTACCGCTAGCAGAGATAAATGCCTGTCCGCTCCTGGGCCAGCCGGCAGTAGGCGTCCTTCGTCATGAGGCCAGGATAATTCACTGCGCCGAAGCCAGCCTCCTTGTCCGCCGGATCGTTACTCAGGTCGGCGAAGCGATACATCGTCGTCACGCGCCCGCCCGCATTGCGTAGCGCATCGTAGATCTGATAGTCCCGTAGGCCTTGGTTTGAGCCTACGTAGGTTCCAAGCCCAGACGGTCCCGTGCTCGTCGTCCCGACCTCGGTCACCCAAATGGGCTTATCGAGGCCGTGGTTGGAGACGATCGTCCGAGCCGCACCGAGTTGGGCCAGGGCGCTCTCATCCGGCAATGTGCCCGCCTGTTTCTCCTCCATACTGCGATAAGGGTGCAAGCCGATGTAGTCGACCGCTGACTGAGTCGTCGCGCTCCAGTTGTTGAGGATGCTTCGCAGGTAGTCCTGCCATTCAATCTTCCCCGCTACAGTACTCGTCACGGGTGCGGGGCTCCCGAGCATGATCGGCAGGTTCGGATGAGTTGACTGCGAGACGCCCTGTCTGGCACGATCTAGCAGCGTGAGGTACTGGGAGGCGTCGGGATCGCAGCCCCCCCAGTAGTTTTCGGTGTTCTCCTCGTTCCACACCTCGATCGCCCTGGCATAGGCTCCGTACCGGGTTGCGACGTCTTTGACGTAGGTCTGCCACGCCGAAAGCGCTTCACTGCTGTCGAGGTTGACCAGCGCCGATCCGCTCTGCTGGCTGCAGGTCGGGTCGGTCCATTCAGGATCGCTTGAGTTGGGCCCCTTGGGGGGCGGGACCTTCACAACGATGATCGACTTGATGCCGGCGGCCGCGAGCTGAGGGACAACCGTGTCCCAGCGGTCCCAATCCCACTGGGTCTCGGCCGCTCCGGAGCAGGGCGCCACGGTGGACCAGTCCATGCCGAAGCGCATCGTGGTGACGCCGGCCTCTTGCAGTTGATCGATGACGCTCTGCGTGATAGCCCCGTATGAGTTGCGGACGGCCTGCGGGCAGTCGGCGATCGTATGTGTGCCCGCCGAGTCAGCCTCACGAAGCAGTTGGCGCGTGAGATTCTCATGGAAGCCGAAGTCATCCTTGGGCCTGATGATCGCGACGTTGCCGTCGCTGGCCACCGTGTTGTTGCTATCGCAGACCTGGAACTCGGCGGTGTTGCCCCAGGGGTACTCCTTCAGCGGATAGGGGCCGGAGGTCGGGTTGGCGCCCTGGAATGCCTGCTCGAAGCGCTGTCTACCGCCGGTGAATCCGCCCGGACCGCCGCCGCCTCCCGAGTTGGTGGCCCAACTGCAGCCTGAGATGCCGGTTACCGTGTGCTGGGCAGCCGCGGCGCCGGCCAGGGGTCCGGAGCCGCCCGTATAGGGCCAAAGGCGCAGGATGGTGCGAAAATCACCGTCGCTGGAGGTAACGGCACGGCCCGCGGTCTGGGCCTGGCAGTGGACCCCGCCGGTGCCGTCCATGTTGAGCTTCTTGGTGTCGGTGGCGAAGTCATCCCAGGGGGGTTCGTGGATTGCGATCTGCGTGTCCATCTGGATCTCGGCGCTGCCGGGTGAGGGGAAATTCTCGAACACCACCTCGACCGGCATTCGGTTTGTGCCCGAGCAGTCGGGGGTCTTCGCGTAGCTGCTCGTCGGATCCCCCTGGCTGATATCCGCCAGAGCGGCCGGCGGGCCCGCCAGTAACAGGACCGCGGCCAGCGCGGGGATCGCGCGTGCGCTCATGCGCACGAGAGCGTCCCTGTGATTGCTCCGGGCGCCGGTGGCGGAAGATTGGCGCTCTCGGCGTCAGCGGGCGCCGACTCGCCCGGCGGCTCGGACGCCGGCTCAGGCTGGATGGCCGCCACCGCGGGGTCGATCAGCGCCGGGTCGGTAACGAAGATGGCGATCGTCGCCGTGCTCGTGTAGAGCTCGACCCGGGTGCCCTCGTCAAATGAGTAGGCGGGGACGCCCTCGAGCTTGCCGAGCTTCTCTCTCGGGTAGGGGACGCCAGCCGCGAGCTGGTAGTCGGCCAGGCTTCGCTCGCACGCAGGCCAGGTTTGGATCGCGAGCGGCGCCTGGCAGATGTTCTCGGTCCCCTCCTCGATCCCGGGACAGACGCCGTAGACGTAGGAGACGTAGTTGGCCCGCCCCGGGGCGCCGGCCTCGAGCGCGTCGCAGCGGCGGGTGATCGAGGTGAGCGGCAGGCCGCCGACGCTTGAGCCGAGCGAGTAGACGGGGAAGTTGGCCGGCTCGTCGGCGCCCGTACAGGGCTTAAGGTTCTCGACCGTCCACTGACGCTCGGAGGGCGTCGCATCGACGCTCCCGTCGCCTGCCTGGGCTCTGACGGCGAAGAAGTGGGGGCCATTCACGAGCCCCGCATAGCTCTTCGGGGAGCTACACGGCTCGTAGGCGCCGCCGTCGAGACTGCACTCAAAGCTCGCCCCGTCCGAGGAGCTGAAGGCGAAGCTGGCGTCGGAGCTCGCGACCGTTCCTGAGGGGCCCGAGGTGATCTCGACCCCGGAGGCCGCCACCGCGGGACTGCCGAGGAGCGCCTGTGAGATCAGGAGCCCCACCGCCAACAAGGTAAGAGCGACGGCGAGCGTGGCGAGCGCTGTCCGGGGCGCTCCGCTCGCGGCGCGCCTGACTTCACCGACCGCCCTTCGAAGCGCCTGCGCCTTCATTTTGCGCCCGTCCTCCCCTTCTGTGGTTCGTCCGGGGTCCCGGGTCAATCCGAAACCCTGACCAACCTATCCCCGGGAAAGCCCAACGCGGACGCTACGACGATGAATCCGTCGCTATTTGCGGAAACTTCTGTCCCGGGCAGGTTTGAGGCGTGAGCCTCAGGGCATACGACTTCTTTTGGGCGAAAGTGCTTAGCTCTGGAAATTCCCTGCGCACGGCTTAGTCGGCTTAGTACGCCGAGCGAGCGCGCTGATACGAGCGCGTCGAGCCGCGCGGGGCGCGTTGTCGGCGGGCTGACTGATTCGAAGCTCGTGATCGGCCGCGGCGGATCGTGGCCGCCCTGCAGGTGCGTGGGCCGGGGGGACGGCCGCCAGGGTTGCACGTTTCGCGTGCGGAGGGGCGGCCATGTCCCCCCGACCCACACCGGCCGCGGCAGTCGTCCTCCGGGGGACCGCCGAGCGAATCGCGGTGCAGAGTTCCGACACGCTCCGCGGCGTCGCTTACAACGGCGGCGCGCGGGGCGAGCAGATCGAGGAGGCCGTCCAGCAGGGGTTCGCGCAGCTGATGAGCGCCTTCCCGGGCGACCCCGACGACCTTGACGGCGTCCGCCGCTACCTGGTTCGCTGCGTGGAGTCGGCCGCTTGGAAGATCCTGCGGACGGACGGTCGGCGAGAACGCTGGCTCGCGGTCGAGAGCGACCGCGACCGCTTCGAGCAGCGGGCAGGCGATGCCGCGCGGGCCGAGGGCGTCGATGCCGGCGAGCCGCTGGAGCGGATCGTTGCGCATGAGGCCCTCTCGGCGGCACGCGCGCTTCTGCAGGAGCTGCCGAAGGAGTGGGCGGCCGTGCTGTTGCTGAGCGCAGCGGGCTATGGCACTTCGGAGACCGCGGAGCAGTTGGGGCTCTCGAAGCGGCAAGTGCGAAAGCGCGTGCAGAAGGCGAACGCGCGGCTCGCCGAGCTGCGCGGCTGAGGGGGCGACTGTCGGTTCCGCGGGGTTGGAGGGAGCGTGTCGTCCTTCGAGCGGGCAACGAGCGAGCGCCAATGCAACTTCGCCGAGGCTCTCGCGGCGATGCACGAGCTCGTCGGCTCGGAAGTGGGCGTTTGGGTTCTGGGAGCTTGGTCCCGCATGAGCGAGCCTACCCTCGGCTTCAGCGGACGCGTCGAACGCGGCCTCGAGCTCGGGCCTCGTAAGGACGACGCGGTCGGCTTCGACATCGCAGGGGTCCTGCTATGCCTCTCGGCGCGGACCCTTGAGGCCGCGTGGCGTTGTGAGTACCCGGGCCCCGGCGGGCCGTGGCTCGCCGTCGGCTTACGGTTTGGGGGCGGTGTAGAGGTACAGGTGGACGCGCTTCCCGATCGCGAGGCGCTTGAGCGCCTTGGACCGCCCCACGACGACTGACGGCGGCGACGAGATTGGTCGGCGCCCATACAAAACGGCTCCGCCTCCGACTAAGTAGTGGCGATGTCCCAACGTGCACCAACCGAGCTGACGATCGAGCGGGCCGCGCGGACGCTGGGCGGGATCGCTCCGCGCACCAGCGCGGCGCGCGACTGGCAGATCGTGCGCTGGGTTGCTCGCATGGGCGCGGTGACGCTCGCGCACCTGCGGGCGCGCTTCGAGCTGGGCCGTACGGTCGCCTACCGGCGGATCGCCGCCTGCATGGCCGCGGGCCTACTCGAACGCGTCGAGACGCTTCAAGGCCAGCCGGCGCTGATTCGAGCAGCGAGGCGGGGCCTTCGCTTCACCGGCGTGCAGCTGCGGGTGGCCCAGGTTCGGCCCGACCTTGTTGGCCATTGGATCGCCTGCGGCGATGTGGCCCTGGCGCTGGAAGCGGAGTTCGGGCCGGGAGCGGTTGTGAGTGAGCGCGAGATTCGGGCGCTCGAGAGGGATGAGGGACGGCCGGTGGCGAGTGCGGTGGTGGGGGAAAGGCCCGACGGGTCCGAGATTCTCCACAGGCCCGATCTTGCCGCGCGCTCGCATGGGGTTTGGGTTGGAGTCGAGATTGAGCTGACGCCCAAGGCACCGGAACGGCTCGAGGCGATCGTGAGGGCGTGGAGGCGAGCGCGGTGGCTCGCCGGGGCGCGCTACTACGTCAGCCCAGGAGCGACGTCGCAGGCGCTGGTAAGGGCGGTACGGGCGACGCATAGCGAGGAGCGGATCGAGATTCGCAAGCTGCGACTGGAAGGTGTCCCGGCGGTGCCCCTTGCCAGGGACGCCAGCGCATCCTGCCTCGGTGCCGTTCGATGACGGATACGGGTACACCACCAGCCCGGGCTAATTTCGAGCGCGCTCTCTCAGCTGTGCTTGCTGATCACTTCGGCACCCGCCCTCGGAAACTCGAACGGCTGGACAGTCCACCGCCGGCCGCGCACCGGAAGCGTGGGCGCCTTTCCATGCCAACAGATCCACGTCCTGGTCGCGACATCGACCGCCCCCCCGCCGGATCGCGTGCGGCGGACGAAGACGCAGTCAAAAGTCGAGGCTAGGAGCTTCCGCTGCTCATAGAGGCTTAGATCCGGCCAGAGCGCGGACAGCTCAACGGAATCCTCACGGACCACCTCGGTGCTCCGCCGGACGTCAGCGAGCTGTGCCCGGGCCTTTTCGATCGCGTCGCGTCGCTGCCGAACCAGCCGCAAGTACGCCTCGGAGTCCGTGCCTAGCGCGTCCGCGAGCCGCGTGTCAAGCGCGGCCTCAAGTTCTGCCTCTGCAGCGGCGAGTTCCGACTCCGCAAGTTCGATCGCCGCGTCAGGCTGGAAGCCAGCGGCGCGGTACTCGCCGATGAAGCGGAAGAACTCGCCGAGGACGTACGGCTCAACTACCGTCGCCTTGATCGCCGCCGGCGCGGGACAGCGCCCACCGGCAGCTTCCGAGCGGGAACTCTTGCAGCGGTATTCCAGGAACGGCTTGCCGTGGCGCGTCTGGCCCTGAGAGGCCTTCATTGCGTATCGGCACCCCGCGCATCGCAAAATGCCGGACAGAAGTCCAGAGGCTCGGCCGGAGCGCTCCGGTGCGATCCCCTTGGTGCGGTTGGCTGCCTCGAAAGTTCCGAGGTCGATGAGCGGCTCGTGGGCCGAGGTGTTCGCGATCGTGCTGCCAGCGCGTGCCTCGCCGAGGTAGACCCGGTTGCGGATCACCGTGCGAACGGTGCCGATCGACCACCCCCCGCCACCCCACGGGGTTGGCACGTCCTGCTCGTTAAGCCAGCCGGCGAGTCTTGCCCACGACTCGCCGCCGACGCGTCGACGGAAGAGGTCGGGCACAAGAGGCGCTGTCGTGCGATCGGGTTCCAGGCGGCCATCCTGGCATCGGCGATAGCCGAAGGGCACTCGGCCGGAGACGTGGACACCGCGGGCGACTGCTGCGGCGCGGGCCGAGTTCCAGTTCTCGCGGATGCGGTTGAGTTCGAGCTCGCCCAAGGCGGCGAAGATGTCCGCGAGGAACTTGCCCATATAGCCGGAGGTGTTGATGCCCTCGGCCACCGTGAACAGAGTGCCGCCGGCGTCGCGAATGCGAGCGAGGAGGTTCGCGGAGTCTTGCACCGACCGGCCGAATCGATCAAGGCGCGCGCACACAATTCCGCGCGTATCGCCGGCTTCGAGCCGTTGGAGTGCTCGCTTGAGTCCGGGACGATCAAGCGTCGAGCCGGGCTGGTCGAGGTCTTCGTGGATCGCCGCGAGTTCATACCCATTGGCGTGCGCCCACGCGGCGATGCTCTCTCGCTGCAGGGTGGGCGAGATGAAGGTTTCGCCCTCCCGCCCGCCAACTCGGCTCACGCGGGTGTATCCGTCGACCTTCATTCCGCCGGGCGCTCCAGGTAACGCCCCTAGCATACATTGACTAAACGGCAAGCAGGGAACCGAGCTCGCCGACGTGATCGTCAACAAGATCAAGCAGGCCGTGAATGCGGTGACCTTTCGCTAGCGGAGCGCTTAGGACCCACTGGTGCGGGCGAGCTCATCGGCCTGGTTAGTGTGTCCCGCATGGCGCACGCCGGCCAGGAGATCCAGGGGCAGGACGGTTTCCGGCTTCGCATCGTCAAGACCGGCAGCGAGAGCGACGGCGAGCTGCTGGAGATGGAGGCGTCCTACGGGGGAACGGGCCGGCTGCCGCCCGAGCACTTCCATCCGAGGCAGGTCGAGCAGTTCGAGGTGCTCGAGGGCACCATCAGGGCGGTCGTCGACGGCGCGGAGCACCAGTACGGGACCGGTGAGAGGTTCGAGGTGCCCGCCGGTACGCCCCACCAGATGACCGCAGACGTACCGGCGCGGGTGCGGTGGGAGGTCCGGCCCGCGCTGCGGACGGCGGAGTTCTTCGAGCGCCTCTACGGCGAGGGCTCCGACAGCGCGAGCGCCGGGCCCTCAATCGCCGAGTTTCTGGCCGAGTTCAGCGACGAGGTCCGCTTCACCGGGACCTGAAGTAGCGCCTGGGCCTAGCACCCGGGATGGCGAGGCGGTTGCGCCGTCCGAGCCGGCCTGCAGGCTGGCGGCAGCATGGGCCGCCGTCACCTTCCGATTGCCCTGGCCATCGTCCTGGCCCAGGCGTTCCCGGGGCCGGCCGATGCCCAGCCGCTCGGGCACGGGGACACCCTGAAGGTTCGGTGCTCGCGCTGCATCCGTCAGGTCCAGGTCACGCAGCGAACGATGGCCGGGTCGCTCACCTACTGGCTGCGGATACCGGAGCGCGGCCGGCTCTATAGCTGGAGGGTTGGAGATTGGCGCCGCGTGCGTGGCGATGGGCGTGTCACCCGCAGCCGACTTACGATCCACAACACCGGCGCCGCGGTGCATGTCCGGGTGCGGCGCCGCGCCAGTAGCCTGCCGCTCTCGGCTCTTGACACCTGATCAGAGAGGCAGTACCAGGCCTACGCTCGCCCCGCGGGCACCGAGTTACGGACCTTTTCGATCCACCGCAACTCGTACAACCGGCCTTCGGCCATCGCCACCTTCTCGGCCTCGCCCAAAAGCTCGGCCCAACCGGGTGCGCCGGCCGCCACCCTCGCCTGGGCGAGCGTTCGAAGCGCTCGCGGCAGGGCCCACAGCAGGCCCCGCTCGCGAGCGATCGTGACCGCCCGCTCCGCTCTCTCGAGCGCCTCGGGCACCTGGCCCACACCGACGAGCGCCTCGGCGATCATCGCCTCGCGCCAGGCCTCCGCCTCGCCGCCCTTGCCCATCGCCTCGCGGTAGAGCCGGTCACCCCGCTCGATGGCCTCGAGGGCGTCGTCCGCTTCCCCGCGCTCCAGCCTCACCACGCAGAGGTTGACCAGTGCCCACACCCTCGAGAAAACGTCGCCCAGGCGCTCTGTGAGCTCGTAGTTCCGCAGGGCGAGGCCGAGGGCCGGATCCAGGTCACCCCGCGCTGCCAAGAGCATGGCGAGGTTGCCGCGCGTCCAGCTCTCCGTCTCGGGGTCGCCCTGCTCCGCCGCAATCCGCAGGGCCTTCTCGAATAGCTCCTCGCCGGCGTCGTACTCCGCACGCTCGCGCCGCACTATTCCCTTGCCCATGATCGCCCACGCGTACGGGCAGCCGATCACGATTCCGTTGCCGGCGCTGTGGTCGTCTCCCATGATCTCGAGCGCCTCGTCGAGCAGCTGCTCGCAGCGTTCGAACTCGCCGGCGCACACGTACGAGTACGAGCCCGCGGTCCGGATCGCCACCCGAAGGGCGTCGTCGCCGGACTCGTCCGCTTTTGCGACGGCGTCTTCGGTGGCCCGAGTCCACTCGCGCACGTGCTGGTCCAGCCCGGGGCGGGCCGACTCGAGGAAGCGAAGCAGGGTCAGGGAGCGCAGGTCGCCGGTTCTGGCGGCGATCTCGCGGGCCTCCTCGACCAGGGCGTCGACCCGTTCCTTCTCCATCCCGAGCCGCCACGCGTAGTCGAGCTGCAGGAGCCGTGAGAAGACCCCGAGCGCCGCGGTCTCTTCCGACTCCGGCAGCTCGGAGGCGAGCTCGGTGACCTTTCCCCAGAGCCGGATCGCGTCCTGCGGGTGGCTGTAGCCGGCCCAGTGCGCTGCGCGGGCGTTCCAGCGTGCTGCCTCCAGCGTCTCGCCGCCCTGCTCCAGGTGCTGGGCGATCAGCGCCGCCAGCTCGTCGTGGCGGTCGGCGTTGAGCTCGATCATCGCGCGGGCGGTCGCCGCGTGGGCGGCGGCGCGCTGCTCGCCGAGCTGTGAGCCGTAGGCGACCTCGCGCGTCAGGGGATGGCTGAAGGCAAGCACCCGCTCGGGGTAGATCTCGGCCTCGTACAGAAAGCCGGCGGCGATCAGCTCCTTCAGCCCCTGCGCGAGCGCTTCGTCGTCGAGCCCCGAGACCATGCGAAGGGCCGGCTCCGGGACCTCCTTGCCGATCACCGCTGCCGCCTGAAGCAAAGCCTTGGCCGCCGCGAGCCGGTCGATCCGGGCCGCCAGGATCGCCTGCACGGTGGCCGGTACCCCGGTGTCCTCGACGGGCTTGGTCAGCCGGTAGCCCCCGCGCTCCCCCTCGAGGTTCCCGGCCTCCACCAGCTCGCGGACCACCTCCTCAATGAAGAACGGGTTGCCGCCGGTCCGCTCGTGGATCAGGTCTGCGAGGCCGTCGATCGAGGGATCGCCGCCGGCCAGGTCGGCCAGCAGCTCCCGGGTGGACTCCGGCCCCAGCGGCATCAGCGCGATCCGCCGGTAGACGGGCGAGTCCGCCCACTGGGGCTCGTACTCCGGCCGGAAGTTGACCACGGCCAGGGTCGCCGTTCCCTCCACCGCGCCGACCATCTCCGCCAGGAAAGCCTCGCTTCCCTCGTCCATCCAGTGCAGGTCCTCGACCACGTTGACGACCACGTCGGTGCGCCCGGGAACCCGGTAGAGGCGCCGGATCACGCCGCGCAGGAGCCGCTCCCGCGCCTCGGCGCTCACCTGCGGCGGCGGGCGCTCCGGATCCGGCACGGCGAGAAAGTCGAACACGAGCGGCAGGTCGTCCGCGAAGTCGGGATCCAGGAGCAGCAGCCGGCCGGCGATCTTCTCGCGCGCCAACCGCTCCGAGTCCCGATCCTCGATTCCGAAGTACCCCCGCAGCATCTGCAGTACCGGCAGGAACGGGATCGCCTGACCGTGCGCCTGAGCCTGGGCCTCGTAGACCTCAAGCCCGCGCGCCCTGCACCGCTCCGCGAACTCGTGGCAGAGGCGGCTCTTGCCCACGCCCGGGTCGGCGACCACGCCGATCACGGCTCCGCGTCCCTCGCTGGCCCTCTCGAACGCCTCCTCGAGGACCTCCATGTCCTCGGCCCTGCCCACGAACCGGCTGAGGCCACGCTCCCGCGACAGGTCCAGTCGCGACCGCGCCGAGCCTGCTCCGACCAGCTCGAAGACCTTGATCGGGCGGCTGGCCCCCTTGACCTCGAATTCCCCGAGGTCCTTCAGCTCCAGGTAGCCGCCGGCGAACCTTGCGGCGTGCTCGGTCAGGTACGCCTTGCCGGGCTCCGCCAGCGCCTCCATGCGCTGCGCCAAGCCGACCGTGTGGCCCACCGCGGTGTACTCCTGCTTGCGGTCCTCACCGATCGCGCCCGCGACCACCTCCCCGGAATTGATCCCGATCCGGACCGAGAAGCTCAGGCCCTTGGCGCGACGAAGCTCGCCCGCGTACTCGGCCACCAGCTCGCCGATGTGAAGGGCCGCGAAGCACGCCCGGGGGGCGTGGTCCTCGTGCGCGATCGGCGCCCCGAACAGCGCCATGATCCCGTCGCCCGTGAACTTGTCGACGGTGCCCTCGAAGCGCCGGACGCCGTCGGAGAGCAGCGAGAAGAAGCGCTGCATGATCTGCTGCCACTCCTCCGGGTCGATCTGCTCGGACATGTCCATCGACCCCTTGACGTCGGCGAACAGCACCGTGACCTGCTTGCGCTCGCCGTCGAGCGGCGGCGCGTCGCGTTCGCTCGGCGCCTCGGCCGCGGCCACGGCCGCCATGGGCGGCGCCTCGACCAGTTGGCGCCCGCACGAGTTGCAGAAGCGCTGCCCGGCGGGGTTCTCCGTGCCGCAACCCGGACAGGGCTCCGGCCGCTCCAGGCTCGCACCGCAGGACCCGCAGAACCGCGAGTCCGCCGGATTCGAGGCACCGCAGCGATTGCACGTCGCTGTGTCTGATCCGGGGCCGCCCATTCCAATCTCCACGTCGCCCAGAAGACTATGCCTGTAGCGCCCCCCGGCGATCAGTGGCTGAACTACTCCCGCAGCCCAGCGGCTTGGAGGGCTTCCTCCTTGTCTCTGAACGCTTGCCCGCGAACCGCCCTGCCGTCCTCCACCCACCACAAGTGCCAGAGGTCCCAGGCGACGTCAGCGCCGCTTTGCCTTCCACGACCTTGCAGGGTCACCGAGGCCAGCACCTGGTCTCCCGCATCGATCAACTCGTGGACCTCAATCCGGGCGTCCTCGAACTCATCCCAGAGCCAGCGCACAAACCCCAGGTATCCCTCCGGCCCTCGGTAGACATCCCGCTTACCAGGAATCGCACCAGTAGGGACGTACTCGAAGGTTGGGGCGAAGTCGGCCACCGTGCCCTCCGGATCACCCCGGTTGTAAGCCTCGTAGCCCCGCCGCACCATCTCCACGTTCTCCTGCGACATCGCCCGCGCAGTATCTCGCGAGCCGTCGCCTACCTCAGGGCAACGCGAAGGGCGGGCCGGAAAAGGGGGAGGAATCCGGACCCGCTCCTCGCGTGTTCGGAGATCGATGCCAGCCCACTATCTCCTCCACTAGCGGGCCTGGCGACCCCTTCGTACCCGGTGTTCCGAAGGGCAAACGCATCACGAAGTGGGCCTGTTCGGCCAAAGCGCGAGGAAGATGCCCAGGGGAAGGTCGAGATCACGGAGGCGCGCTTTCCGAGGACCGCAGGATCAGGTCGCTCTAACCTGGATCGCATGAGGGAAACCCTCGGCCCGCCGCTGCGGGCGGCGGCCCTGACCGCGTTCGTGACCGGGCTGGTCCTGTTGTTCCTCAACCCGCCGTCGTTTGCGGGGCTGGGGGGCTTGGTTGCGATCCTGGCCGGCGCCGTCGCGATCGTGCTCGTCACCGCTTGGTTGACCGTGGCGGTGATCGGCAGGGAGATGCCCGAGCCGGAGTTCCGGCGGCTGGTCGACCGCAGCGAAGCGCTCGCCGCGCTCCCGCCCCCCGACCGGCCGCCGAGCGAGTTCGACGAATTGGTGATGCAGTCGCTTGATGACCTCCCGGAGGAGTTCCGGGAACTGCTCGAGCGGACGCCGGTGGTCGTCTCGAACCGTGGTCAAGAGGTCAGCGCCTACGGCCAGTACGTGGGCGGCACGGTCGCCCGCGACGGGTATCCGGACCGCATCGTCATCTACCAGGACACCCTGGAACGCGACTTCGGCCACAATCGCGATCTACTGCGGGCGCAGGTCGAGCGCACCGTCCGCCACGAGCTGGCGCACCACCTGGGCTGGAACGAGCCCGGAGTACGCGGCCTCGGCCTCTGAGCGGGCTTCCGTCGGTTCAGGTGGCCAGATGACAGACTCCGCCGCATGGCACCGAATCGCAGCCACAACCGCTCTCCGGGCGAGCTGCGCCCGATCGGGATCGAGCCGGGGTTCGTGCGTACCGCCGACGGCTCGGCCCTCTACTCGCAGGGGGAGACGAGGATCATCTGCACCGCCTCGGTGACCACCTCGGTGCCACGCTGGATGGTGGGCTCGGGGCGGGGATGGGTGACCGCCGAGTACGCGATGCTCCCGGCCTCGACCGGCGAGCGCAAGGAGCGCGACATCAAGCGGGGCCGTCCCGACGGGCGCGGGGTGGAGATCCAGCGCCTGATCGGCCGCTCGCTGCGGGCGGTCGTGGACCTGGAGGCGCTCGGCGAGCGCAGCGTCTACGTGGACTGCGACGTCCTCCAAGCCGACGGAGGCACGCGTTGCGCGGCGATCACGGGCGGCTATGTGGCCCTGCGCCTGGCGCTGGTCGGCCTGATCGAGGCTGAAGAGCTCGAGCGCGATCCCCTCACCGGCTCGATTGCCGCGGTCAGCTGCGGCGTTGTCGACGGGAACGCGCTGCTCGACCTCGACTACTCCGAGGACTCTCGAGCCGAGGTCGACGCAAACGTGGTCATGGGCGGCGACGGGGGACTGGTGGAGGTTCAGGCGACCGCGGAGCGCACTCCGGTTTCGCGCGCCTCCCTCGACGAGCTACTCGCCCTTGCCGAGCCGGCGATCGCCGTGCTTCGCGACGCGCAGCACGCGGCGGTCGCCGACGTCCCCGGCTGATGTCCCGGCCGCGCGCAGTGGTCGCCACGCGCAACGAGCACAAGCTGCGCGAGCTGGCCGGGGTACTGGATTCGCTCGAGCTGGTTCCACTCGCCGACCAGGTGGTGCTGCCGCCAGAGCTCGGGGAGACGTTCTCTGACAACGCGCTGGGCAAGGCCCGCGCGGCGCACGCCGCCACCGGGCTGGCGGCGATCGCCGACGATTCGGGGATCGAGGCGCGCGCGCTCGACGGCCGGCCAGGGGTGCACTCGGCCCGCTATGCGGGCCAGGATGCGAGCGATCAGGAGAATCTGGACCTGCTGCGGCGCGAGCTGGCTGACGCGACCGACCGCTCGGTCACCTACGTCTGCGCCCTCGCGTACATCGACGAGGACGGTGGCGAGTACCTCTTCGATGGACGCTGCGAGGGCCAGTTGGCGCCGTACCCGCGGGGCTCCGGCGGCTTCGGCTACGACCCCGCCTTCGTCCCGAACGACACCGGGCCGGGCGATCAGCGGACGATGGCCGAGCTGAGCTCCGCCGAGAAGCACGCCATCAGCCACCGAGGACGCGCCGCCCGGGAGTTGGCGAGCTGGCTGAAGGCGCAGTCGTGATCCGCACCAAGGCGGGGGCCGCGACGATCTCCGTCGTTTCCAATTCCCTGCTGGTCGCGGCCAAGATCGCGGCCGGTGCGATCACCGGATCGATCGCGATCATCACCGAGGCCCTGCACTCGTCGATCGATCTGGTCGCCTCCGTGGTCGCGCTCGTCTCGGTGCGAAAGGCGGACGAGCCTCCTGATCGCGAGCACACCTACGGTCACGCGAAGGCCGAGGACCTCGCCGCCGCGATCGAGGGCATGCTGATCCTGGTCGGCGCCGGAATCATCGTCTTCGAGGCCACGCGCCGGCTGGCGATCGGGGCCGAGGTGGACAACCTGGGTGTGGGAATCGCGGTGATCGCCGCCTCGGCGGTGGCCAACCTGGGTGTCTCCAGATACCTGATGCAGCGCGCCCGGGAGCATCGGTCTCCCGCCCTCGCGGGCGATGCGGCACACCTGCGTGCCGATGTCCTCACCTCGGTGGGCGTGCTGGTCGGGCTGGCCCTGGTCGAGATCACGGGGGTCGAGGCCTTCGACTCGATCGCCGCCCTCGTGGTTGCGGGGGCGATCGTCTTCGCCGGGCTGCGCATCCTGACGGGCTCGTCGCGAGTGCTGCTGGACGAGGCGCCGCCACCCGAGGAGCTCGATCGGATCGAGTCGGCGATCGCGGCCGCGCGGCCGCCGGAGATGGTCGGCTACCACAAGCTCCGCGCCCGCCGCGCTGGGGCTCGCGACTACATCGATCTTCACGTTCAGTTTCGCTCCGGAACCACCCTCGAGCATGCCCATTCCGTGGCCCATCGCCTGCGGGACGCGATCGAGGCGGAGGTCCCGGACGCCGACGTGTTGATCCACGTCGAGCCCGAGGGGGCGGTTCGCGATCCCGCCTCGCGGGCTGCCGCGCCCTACCGGGCCGGCTGAACAGCGTGTCAGTCGAGCAGGTTGACGGCCGCCGAGGCGCCGACGGCGGCGAGCACGATCGAGTAGCCCGTGTACCCGTTGAGGCCCAGGATCAGGGCGGCGATCCCGCAGATCACGACGACGGTGAGCCAGGAGGCTCGCGCGAGCGACACGCCTATATGTTTGCCGAGTGACCAGCGTCAACGCCCACCATGCCCCGAGCGGGGAGGCTGCGGACGCCGCCGTTGCCCGGTTGAGCGAGATGTCGCCGGACCTCCGGGGCTGCGCGGTGCTCGACCGCGAGGGCCATCCGCTGGCCGCCAGCGGCGACCCAGACAGTTGGGGGAACGCGGGCGCCGCCCTGATCGCAGCCGCCGACGAGGCGGGCGATGGGTCGGCCAGCCACGTCCACGTCGCGACCGAGGATGGGGAGGCGTTCGCGGTGCGCCACGAAGGGCTCGTGATGGTGGCGGTGGCCGAACGCTTCACGCTGGCGTCGCTGATGATCTTCGACATGCGGGCGGTGCTGCGCGACCTCGCCAAGGATGGTGGCTGATGCGATGCCACCCGGTGCGCTGAGGGGGGAGCCGATCCGTGCAGAAGCCGCAGCGAACGATTCTTGGCCGCGTCTCCGCCTATGCGGAGGAGGCGGCCGCCTATCTGCGCCGCCGCCGGACCACCCGCCAGCCGTTCGCGCGAGTCCACTACCCGGGGGGGCGGAGCGCCGCCTACGCGCCGGACACGGAGTCCGGCCGCCGGCTGTTCCTGGCGGCCTCGAGCCTGATCGACCTGGGCCGATGACGGTCGGGGCCGGCGAATGACGGTGACGCGGCCGGCGGTGCCGCTGATCGAGGCCGAGCTTGCCGAACGGGTGCTCGAGCGCGCGCTTCAGCACGGCGGCGAGTTCGCCGACCTGTTCTGCGAGGAGCGCTCTGGCCTTGGATTGGCCATCGACGAGTCGCGGATCGAGCGAGTGCAGCGCGGCAGCGAGCGGGGGGCCGGGGTGCGGGTCGTGCGCGGCGAGACCAGCTACTTCGCTCACGTGGACGGGCTGGGGGAGGCCGATTTGGAGCGCGCCGCCGACACGGTGGCGGCAGCGGCGCGCGGCGACCGCACCGAGGTCCAGGCCCTGGAGGCCGCCGAGTCGCGGCCCCTCCAGGAGATCGCCGTCGCCCCCTCCGATGTGCCCGCTGAGCGCAAGGCCGAGCTGCTTCGGGCCTGCGACGAGACGGCGCGCTCGGCGGGCGACGAGATCGCCCAGGTCCAGGCGAGCTACGCGGAGGGCAACCGCCGGGTCACGGTCGCCAACTCCGAGGGGCGGTTCGCCGCCGACGACCGAACCCGAGTCCGGCTCGGAGTCCAGGTCGTCGCTCGCCGAAACGGCGCGGTCGAGACGGGCTTCGAGACGCTGGGTGGGCACCGCGGCTTCGAGCTGGTCGAGGAGGGGGCCGCCGAGCGCACCGCCGAGCGGGCATCGCGCATCGCGCTCACCCTGCTGGGCGCCGACCCGGCGCCGGCGGGCGCCATGCCGGTGGTGGTCGGCGGCGGCTTCGGCGGCGTCCTGTTCCACGAGATGACCGGCCATGGGCTGGAGGCCGACCACATCCAGAAGGGCGCTTCGGTCTACGCCGGCAAGCTCGGCGAGCAGGTGGCGGCGCCCCATCTCGAGGCCTTCGATGACGGCCGTCTGCCAGGAGAGTGGGGCACGGACGGGATCGACGACGAGGGAACCCCCACGCAGAGGACCTCGGTCATCCACGAGGGCCGGGTCACGTCCTATCTCTACGACCTGGTCCGAGCCCGCAAGGACGGCGTGGCCTCGACCGGCAACGGGAGGCGCGAGAGCTTTCGGCACCTGCCGATCCCGCGGATGACCAACACCTACATCGCCCCGGGGGAGGCCTCGCCGGAGGGGTTGATCTCCGACGTGGAGCGCGGCTTCTACGCGGTCTCGTTCGCAGGAGGCCAGGTCGACCCCACCACCGGCGACTTCGTGTTCGGGGTCTCGGAGGGCTATCTGATCGAGGGCGGCAAGGTGACCAAGCCCTGCCGGGGCGCCACCCTGATCGGCAACTGCCTCGAGGCCCTGGGGCGTATCGACGCCGTTGCGTCCGACTTCGAGATGAAGACCGGCTTCTGCGGCAAGGGCGGGCAGCGGGTGCCGGTGGGAACCGGCCAGGGCCATGTGCGGATCGGCGAGCTGACGGTGGGGGGGACGGCAGTCTGATGGGCGACGAGCTCGGGGCGATCGCCCAGCGCGCGGTGGACGCGGCGCTGGCGGCCGGCGCCGGCGACGCCGAAGCGTATGTCCAGGACTCGCTGGGACGCGAGATCCGAGTCTTCGACGGCGAGGTCGAGAGCCTGACCGAGGCGGGAGAGCGCGGAGTGGGGGTGCGCTGTTGGATCGACCACCGGGCCGGCTACGCCTACGGGACCGAGCTGAGCGAGGAGGGGCTGGGGAGGATCGGCCAGGACGCCGTGGAGACGGCGCGGATCGCGGACGCCGACGAGTTCGCAGCGGCGCCGTTGGGCGATGGCGCCGGCGCGCCGGCGATCCCAGGCCTTCACGACCCCTCACTCGCCGGGTGGACGACCGAGCGCAAGATCGAGCTCGCCAAGCGGATTGAGCGCGCTGCGCGTGAGGCGGACGACCGCGTGGTCGCAGTGGAGACGGCTGTGTACGTGGACGAGGAGCAGCGCGTGGCGATCGCCTCCTCCACCGGGCTCGCCGGGGCGTTTGAGGCGACCAGCGCCTACGCCTACACCCAGGCCATCGCCGAGGCCCGCGACGACAAGCAGACGGGCCTCGGCTTCGGCATGGGCCGCTCTCCCGAGGGCCTCGACTCCGAGGAGATCGGCCGCGAAGCGGCAGAGCGCGCCGCGACGCTCCTCGGCGCCCGAAAACCCAGCTCGCGCACCTGCCCCGTGGTGCTCGACCCGACCGTCGCCGCCAGCTTCGTCGGCTTCATCGGCGGCACCCTTTGCGCGGACACGGTGCAGCGTGGCCGCTCCCTGTTCGCGGGCCGCCTTGGCGAGGTCGTCGCCTCGCCCGCCCTCACGGTCACCGACCATGCCACCGACCCCGCGGGACTCAACTCCTCTCCCTTCGACGCCGAGGGCACCCCCCGCGGCCAAACGCCGCTGATCGAGGCCGGCGAGCTGGTTGCCTACCTCCACGATTCCTACACCGCCCGCCGCCAGCAGGCCCAGGGCGCGGCCGGCGCCCGCACCACCGCCAACGCCTCCCGCGCCGGTTACCGCTCTCCGCCCTCGGTCTCCACCTCCAACCTGATCATTGCCCCCGGCTCGAAGAGCTTCGAGGAGCTCCTCGCCGAGGCGGGCGATGGCGTCTACGTCACCGACGTCGCCGGGTTGCACTCCGGCGTCAACCCGGTCTCCGGCACCTTCTCCGTCGGCGCCACGGGCCGCCTGATCGAAGGGGGCCGGCTTGCCGCCCCCGCCGACGAGTTCACGATCGCCTCCGACCTCCAGTCGATGCTGAAGACGATCACCGCCGTCGCGTCCGAGGCGCGCTGGGTTCCCTTCGGCGGCTCCATCAGCGCCCCGGCGCTGTTGCTCGGGGAGATGGCGGTGGGAGGGTCCTAGGGGGATCCCCCCGTCACTGGCGCGTTTATGGCGCTATGCGCCACAAACTCGCCAATGCGGCGGAATTTCGGTGGAGGCGCCCGCCGCTCAGGGCGTTGCGCGGCAGCTGGCGCCGGCGCAGTTCTCCAGCTGGTGCAGGCGGGTCGCGAGGTCGGACCGGACCGATGCCAGGGCCGGGTCGTTCTGGCGACTCCGAAGCTCGTACGGGTCGGTCTCGAGGTCGTAGAGCTCCTTCTCCCCGCTGGTGTGCTCAGCGTAGAGGTAGCGCCCGGTCCGGATCGCGACAAAGCCCGGCACGTTCGGATAGGTCTTCAAGTGAACCGGCTGCTCGAGCAGCAGCTGCCGTCCCTGCGCGATCCCGGGGTTCTGCGAGACCGGGATCAGCGAGCGCCCGTCTATGGTCAGGTCGGCCTTCGCGTTCGCCGCGTCGAGGATCGTCGGGGCGAGATCAGCGTTGATCGCCAGCTGGCTGATGCTTACACCCCGCGGAATGCCCGGGCCCCGCATCTCGAGCGGCACCCGCGTCGATTCCTCGTAGAGGCGCATCTTGGCTCCCGGGACCCGGTGCTCGCCGTGGAAGAAGCCGTTGTCGGAGGTGTAGATGAGCAGTGTGTTGTTGAGCTCGCCGGCCGCCGCCAGTGCCTGGACGACGTTCTTCACGCCTTCGTCCACCGAGAGCATCGACTCGAGCTCGCAGCGGTACCGCCGCTCGAGGAAGGAGATCCCGCCCGAGTCCAGGCGCGGCAGATCTCGGATCTGTTTCGGCTTGTCGGATACATCAGCCTCGTTGAAATCAGGTGGCCTTGGCAGCGGCTCGGAGTCGAACGCATGCGCGTGGCGTGGCGCCGGAATCGCAGCGTTCCCACAGTTGCTCGGCGGGTTCGGGCTCGTCCCGTAGGCGACGTGCGGGGCCGAATAGGTGAGCCAGAGGAAGAACGGCTGGTCCTTCGGCGCCCGGCGGTTGACGAAGTCCACGGCCTTTCCGGTCAGCACGTCCTGCTTGAAGTCGGCGGGGGCCTCGCCGTACTTGACCAGGGTGCCGTCGTTGTTGATGGTGTAGTTGTAGACGCTCTGGTCGTCCGGGGCGGTCGCGTGCCACTCGGACCAGCCCGGCGGCACCCGGGGCTGGTTCGAGTACCCGTTCAGGTACTTGCCGATCAGAGCGGTGTAATAGCCCGCGTTTCGCAGCCAGACGGCGAGGTTGTTGTCCCCGTGCAAATCCTCGAACCGGCCGAAGCCCCCGCCCGGCGCCTTGTTGCCGGTTACACCGTGGTTGTGCATGTACTGGCCGGTCATGAAGGTGGAGCGCGACGGGCAGCAGAGCGAGAAGTTCGTGTAGTTCCTTCGAAACGTCGCCCCCTGGTCGCCGATCAGCGAGTTGACATTCGCCATCACCTTCATCGACTCGAGGGTCTGGTCGTCGGTCGTGACGACGACCACGTTGGGCCTTGCCTGGGTGGCCGCCTGACCGAGGGTCGGCGACGAAGTCCCCGATTCGGCGATCGCCAAGCCGACCGTGACCGCCAATGTCGCCAGGCCCGAGATGAGAAGACGCCTGGGAAACCTGCCCACGCGTCCTCCTACGCCCCCTCCTTGCGTCCGCATCCCGATGACCCTAACAGGCGCCTCGCGTGAGGAGTACCGGGCCTAATCACATCGGAGACCAGCTTGCGCCTGGGACTGGACCAGAGTTCTGGCTGAGGAGGTTGTCAGCGGGACCCAGATAGGACCTACCGGGATTCCGTAGCCGTTTGCGAGCGATGAGTGGCGCGCGCGGCTCTGACCCGCCATAGGATCGGTTGGTCCGTTCAAAGAGCGGGAGGACCTGTTCATTTCTGGAGGGGCACATATCGGCAGGGTGGGGTTGTGAGCGTTGAGACTCTCGTATGAGTACGGTCGCCGCCTCTCGCCGTGGCAACGCTCCGCCCGAGCGCTCGTCTGAATGGCGCGAGCGAGCCGGCCGGTTGTACCAGCAGCTTCGACGCCCCGCCAGGGCAATGGTCCGGCGCGCGTTTCGCGGAGCGTTCGATGACGATGAGATCGACGACGTCTATTCCAACGCCTGGTTGGGAACGTTGCGCGCGCTCGAGGGTCGCCACGACGAGCTCAGCGACGAGGAGATTCGCAAGTACGTTCTGACCGCGGTCGCCAACCACGCGAGCAAGGAGCTGCGCCGCCGCACGCGGCGGCCCACGGCCCCGCTCGACGCCGTTCACTCCATCCCAGACGATCGCATTCTTCCGGACGAACGTGTCGCGCAGCGCGAGGAGTCGCGAGTCGCTCGCGACCTCCTGGCCACGCTTCCGCCCCGTAGACGGGCGGTGATGCTGCTCCGGTACGGCTGGGGGCTCGAGCCCCGCCAGATCTGCGGGCTGGTGAAGGGCCTTTCGCACCGCGCCTATCGAAAGGAGATCACGCGCGGAGTCGACGAGCTAGCGGAGAAGCTGCGCCTGCTCGAGCGCGGCCAGTGGTGTGCGGACCGTGAGCCGGTGCTGAAGGCATTCGCCGCCGGGCTGGCCGATGCGGAGCAGGAACGCCAGGCACGGCAGCACCTCTCCCATTGCCGCCACTGTCTCGAGTTCGTCGGCAAGCTGAGCGGCCATCTGCACGAGGTGGGGTCCTCGGTAGCGCTGGTCGGCGGGATGGACGGCGTCGTTGACGGGCGGTTGTCGGTTGTGGATCGAATGAGTGACACGGTTCACCGAGTCCGCGAGTCGGCCGGCAGCGCACTCGCGGGAGAGCCCGGGGACGGCGCCCAAGATGTCGCCACGCGAGTTGTGAGCCTGCCGGGCGGCGCGCGGGGCGCGGGAGCCGCCGGTGCGGGCGCCTTGGCAAAGCTTGCCGGGGCCGGCGCCGCCGGCAAGCTCGCGGCGGTCTGCCTTGGCGGTGGCGCGGCGGTGACAGCGTGCATGGTCGCCGGGCTTGTCCCTGCCGGATTCCACGGACGGCAGGCGAGCACCTCTCCGAACCATCCTGTGGAGCGTCCGGCGATCGACCGCCCTGCTGTTCCCGTGGGGTCCCTCCCTTCCGGGGTGGACGATGACGTCGCGCAGGCGCCGCTGCCGCCGGCGAACGGCGAGCAGCCCGCCGACGACGGCTCGGACGAGCCGGACCCCCAGCCGCCCGCTCCCATCGCGCCATCGACCCCACCAGCCCAGCAGGAATTCGGGGCGGCCTCGGCCGCGTCCGCCCCCACCGTGGCGAAGAGCTCGTCTTCGAGTAGCGTCGGATCGACGGCCCAGAGGGAGTTCGGACCATGAGGCATCGGATCTCGTGCACGCTCGTCGCGCTGGCGGCGGCCGTCGCGCCCTCAGCGGCGAATGCTGCCGGTCAGACCTACACGGTCCTTCAGTGCCATCCGTTGAATCGTGCCCACGCCGATACGGTCCTCGAGGACGCTCCCGCCTACGCCGCCCGGGGCTTCTGCGGCGATCCGCTGAACGACCACGCGATCAAGGTCACGAGCACTGACGACGCGCAGCGCCCGCGCTCGGGCCGCGTGCGTTGGCCAACCGGATCGCCAAATCTCGCGCTCGTATCAGTGGACCTCCAAGCGAAGCTCCGGCGCCACATTGGGCACGCCGCGCGTCTATGGATGGCCGACCAGCGCCAGAACGAGATTGCGCGGGTCGCCAGCGGCAGCCGTGGCCCCACCGGATACCGGCACTACAGCTGGAACGCCCACGGACACGGCGCCAGGCAGTTCATCGCGAGCCTCTCCTGCCAGAGCGCGGGCGGCTGCCCACAGTCGGTCCTCGCGAAGACGTGGGTGCGAAACGTGCGGCTTGAGGTTGCCGATTACGCGGAGCCGAGGTTTACGGCACTCGATGGGCCTTTGCTCGGATCCGGGTGGCTTCGCGGTTCAAAGAAAGTGCATACCCAAGCCGACGATTCCGGCGGTGGCCTTAGCCGCCTCCAGGTGGCCGTCAATGGGGCCCTGATTGCCACGCAGGGTGGCACCTGCGAGACGATCGCGGGCGCCCCCGGTGCAGCCGTTCGCTTCGAGCCGTGCACAAGCGGAATCTTCCTTAACTCTGTTCCGAACACCGCCGAAGCCCCCTTTCACGATGGACAGAACGACATCTCCGTCTGCGCAATGGACTTCGCCGGAAATCGCACCTGCGAAGTGCGCTCCGCGAGGGTCGACAACACCCCACCTTCGCTCGCGTTCGCCAACTCACAGAACCCTGACGATCCCGAGCTGATCAGGGCTCACGTGTCCGACGGCACCTCAGGGGTCGCCGCGGGCCAGATCCTCTACCGTCCGGTCGGTGAGGGCCCCTGGCGGCTGCTCGAGACGCAGCGGGTGCACGGAGAGCTCCGGGCCAGGGTCGACTCGACGATCTACCCGCCGGGAACCTACGAGTTCCTGGCCCAAGCCCGCGATGTGGCGGGAAACGTCGTGCAGACCACCACGCAGGCAGACGGAGAGCCGATGGAGCTCGCCTTCCCGCTCAAGTCCGGCGTCAGGCTGAGCGCTCATCTGGCCCCGGGCGGAAGCTCGCGGGCGACGATCGGCTACGGCCGCCGGTCGAAGGTCTCAGGACGCCTTGTCGACACCTCGGGCCGGCCGCTGGCCCACCAGGAGCTGACTGTCGTCGAGCACTTTCCCGACGGCGCCCTGATCAATCGTCGTGTCCGTCGCATGGAGACCGATTCCGACGGGCTCTGGGGTGAGCGATTGCCCGCCGGACCCTCGCGGACCGTCACCGCAAGGTTCGAGGGAGGCCTGCGCTACCTCTCGGATGAGGCCAAGGCAGGCAGCCTTCGCGTCAGGACGAAGGCGACGTTCCATCTGTCGAGAAGGCTCGTTCCGGAGGGGCGGCGAGTCATTTTCCGTGGGCACGTGGGCCACCGAGCGGCGCGCATCCCTGCGGGCGGAAAGCTGATCGAGCTCCAGGTCAGGGACGGGTCGCGCTGGGAAACGGTGCGGCAGGCTTTCTATACGCGCGCCAACGGCCGCTTCAGGGTGCGCTACCGGTTTGGCCGTTTCTATACCTCCAACATCTCATACCGCTTCAGGCTCAAGGTGCTGCGCGAGCGCGGCTGGCCGTACAAGGCCCCTGTGAAATCGCCGTCGCGCAAGCTCGTGGTCAAGGCTCGGTGACCGAGGAGCCCGACCTCCAGCCGTGTCCGTAGCCTCTGTCTCACCAGGGATGGTCGAATGCGTATCCGCAGACATCTGAGCTACGCGAACGTGACCGCAACGGTGGCGCTCTTCGTCGCCCTCGGCGGCGGCTCGTACGCGGTGAGCGAAGTCAATTCCCGGGACATCGCCAACGACTCGATCAAGAGCATCGACCTGAAGGACCGAAGGGCCGTCAGGGGCGGTGACGTGAAGCGAAACGCGCTCACCGGCAAGCAGATCTCGGAAGGAGCGCTCAACGCCAAGAAGTTCGCCCCCATCGGGGGTGACGAGGCTGTCGACTGCAACCCGTCGTCGACGTTCACCACCTGTGCGACCACCACGCTTCGCCTGGAGGCCCGTTCGCGGGTCCTCGTAATCGCGACGGGCAACCAGGAGAGCGTCGGCGGGCCGGCAACCGCAATTTGCGACATTCGGATCGATGGAGTGTCCCAACCCTTGGCAGCACAGCCCGGCGAGGAGACGAGCGACAACACCTCGGGCTCGGCCACGAATGGCTTTGCGAGGACCCTTGTGAGCGATCGTCTGCTTGCTCGCGGGCGCCACAGGGTCGCCTTGGCTTGCAGGGAGTTCACGGGTAACGCCCGCATCGACGTACCGACCATCGCTGCGATCGCGATCGGCTCGGGTTAGCCACCTGACAGGGCCGCAACTGCGGGGGCGGCCGCGTGTTCCCACCTATGTGGTGGTGTTATGGCGCGTCCTCGTGGCTGCCTATGTCGCTGCGGCTCTTGTTGCCTTCGTAATCGTGAATGCGGATCAGGGCGACGCTCCCGCGGCCGCAGGAATCGTGGCTGCGATGGCGTTCGCCCTGGGCTGGGGCACCGCTAGCGGCTGGGGCGCTGTCGCGGCCTGGCTCGTGGTCCCTCTTGCGCTGCCCTTCGGCGACGCGAACCAGTTTTCAGGTGGTCATGGGACGGACCCGGTGGTGCTCCTCGCCGTCATCTCGGCCGCGATGTCGACGCTTGTGATCTTCGCTGCGGGTGGCGCCCGAGTTCTCTTCAACCGCCTCCTCTCGAAGCATCCGGCCATGCGGACGGCCGCCGGCGCCGGCGAGCCCACCCAGGTCAGCCATCCTCACGAGGACATCGCCGCGCAGCCGCTCGACCCGACGAACGGGGTCGAGCCGGCACCTGAAGGGGCGAGCCAGGTCGACGAGCGGGCCCCGGCGCCGCGTGCCTGATCCGGCGCCCGGGTAGCTGTCAGGCAGTCAGAGGTCGTACCGAGCCAGGTCGGCGTCGAGGCGCTCGGCATCGGCGGGCTCGAGCGGCTGTCCGCCGTCGGCGGGCGGAGACCCTTCGTCGTCACGCGCGGCGCGGCGCCAGCGCCTGAGCCCGATCGCGATCGCGATCGCGGCAAGCAGGATCCCGGCGGCGGGGACCAGCCAGGCGGTCAGGTCGAAGCCCGACTTCGGCGGCTCCGCCAGCACCTCGGTGCCGTATTGGGCCACGAGCGCATCCTTGATCTCCTCCTTGGTCTTCCCGGCGGCGATCTGGCGGCGGATGAAGGCACGCTCGCGGTCGGCCTGTGGAGCGCCGGACAGGTTGAGCGCGGTGCCACAGATCGGGCACATGACCTCGTCCTCGACGTCCGGCAGCGTCGTCTTGGGCTGGGCTGGAGCAGCCGCCAGCAGGGCCGCGGCCGCCACAACCAGCGCGGTGATCCGAATCACGCGCCTCATTGCTTTGCCTCGCCGGTCAGGTAGGGGACGATGTTGGAGTCGAGGTAGTCGCGGGTCACCGGGCCAAGGCGGTGGAGCACCAGCTTCCCGTCGGGCCCCACGAGGAACGACTCGGGAACGCCCGTCGTACCCAGGTCATCCTGGGCGAAGTCGCCGCTCCCGTCGCGAAGCTGGGGATAGGTGATCCCGTACCTGCGAATGAAGCTCACTGCGTCCCCCGAGAGGTCGTTGGAGTCGATCCCCAGGACCGTGAACTGGCGGTCGCGGTGTGCGCGGTGAAACCGTTCCAGGGCCGGCGACTCCTCGCGGCACGGCGTGCACCAGGAGGCCCAGACGTTGACCAGCACCCAGCGGCCGCGGTAGTCGGCGACCGAGCCGCTCCCGGCGCCCTCGAGCTCCGGAAGGGAAGTCGCGGGCACGGTCTCCCCGGGCCCGAGCGCATCGGCGCTCTTGTTCAGGAGCCCATAGCCGAGCAGGCCGATCACCGCGAGGACGGCGATGAAGACCGCAAAGGCGCGAGCGCTCACTCCGAAAAAGGGTAGTGGTGCGCTCGCGAGCCCCGCTTAGAATTACGGCTTCCTGCGGACGTAGCTCACCTGGTAGAGCGCGAGCTTCCCAAGCTCGAGGTAGCGGGTTCGAGTCCCGTCGTCCGCTTTGGCGCTGCTCCACTGGCGGGCGCCGCCCAACTGGCGACTTTATGGCGCATACCGTCACAAACTCGCCAGTTCGCCCGGGGAGGCCGGCACCTGGGGGAGCCGCGATTAGTCGTTCGGCGCGAACCGGTCATAGGCACTGAGAACCCACGGCCGCAGCGGCCGCCTGCTGAGGAGGCACGATGAGCAAGCTTAGGTGTCATATCTCGATCTCGCTGGATGGTTTCGTCGCCGGCCCGAACCAGAGCGAGGAGAACCCGCTCGGCGAGGGAGGCGAACGGCTCCACGACTGGGTGGTTCCGCTGGCCGCCTGGCGCCAATCCCACGACGAGCAAGGCGGCGAGGTGAACGAGAGCTCACGGATAGTCGAGGAATCGCGCGAGAACATCGGGGCCAGCGTGATGGGCCGAAACATGTTCGGTCCGCCTGGCGGTGGTGCCTGGGGTGACGAGCAGTGGACGGGCTGGTGGGGCGACGACCCTCCCTACCACCACCCCGTTTTCATCCTCACCCATCACCCGCGTGACCTCGAGGTGATGGAGGGAGGGACCAACTTCCACTTCGTCACCGACGGAATCGAGTCCGCGCTCAAACAGGCAAGGGAGGCCGCCGGCGACAAAGACGTCATGCTTTGGGGCGGCGCGCAGGCCGTTCAGCAGTACCTGGCAGCGGGACTGCTGGACGAACTCGAGCTCCACGTAGTTCCGGTGGTGCTCGGCGGCGGTGCTCGCCTCTTCGACAGCCTCGGGGGCGCGGAGGTGCAGCTCGAGCAGGTCCGGGCCGTCGAGGCGCCCGGCGTCACCCACCTCAAGTACAGGAGCGTGAAATGAATCGGGTGGCCGCCGACCGCAAGCAGATCGTCCGGGACTCGTATGCCGCGTTCGCAGCCGGAAATCGAAGCTTTTTCGAACAGCGCCTGAGCGACGACCTTCTGTTCTCCGCCCCTCCGGACCCGAAGCTCGACCGTGACGGTTACTTTGATCGGTGCTGGCCTGGTTCGGGGCGGGGCCAAGACTTCGAGTTCGTTCGCCTGATCGAGTCAGGCGACGAGGTTGTCGTCACCTACGTGACCGACGTCTCAGGCGGCGGCCGGGGGCGGAACACCGAGGTCTTTACCTTCGACGACCAGAGCAAGATCGCCCGCATCGAGGTCTACTTCGGCTGGAACTTGGAGTAGGGGAGGTCGCACGTGGATACGCTCTCGCGCGATGAGCGGCGAGGCCAGACCCATCGGCCGCCTGCCGGCGAACGCCACACGGGCGATCTACGGGCAGATACTCGTCACCTCAATGGTCGGGGCGCTGTCGGAGGACAGCGACATCGACGCCGAGTACATCCTGGTCTCCGTCGGGGCGACGATGCTGGTCTTCTGGCTCGCGCACGTTTATGCCGCGGCGATGGGGAGAGGGCTCGAGACCGCGCAGCACGTCAGCTGGACGGAGCTTCGGCGCCTGGCTGCCGACGAGTGGCCACTGGTCCAGGCAACCTTCCCGACGGCGATCGTGCTCGCGCTTGGCGCGCTTGGCGCCTACTCGACGGAGACCGCCGTGACCCTGGCGATCGTGGTCGGCGTGGTGGCCCTGTTCGGCTGGGGGCTGGCCATCGGGCGCGCCTCTGGATCCTCGTGGACGGCGGCGCTGTTCGGAGCGGCCATCAGCGCCGGCTTCGGCCTCGTGGTGGTCGGCCTCAAGGCGGTGGTTCACTGACCTCGTTCAGCTTGTCGACCACCTTCATCAGGTCGCCCGTGGCGTAGAAGTCGACGGCGACCAGGTTGGTGACGTGATCGCGCAGCCTCTCGCACGTCTGGGCGCGGGCCAGAAGCGCCGTGTAATCGTTCACCTGGGCGGCGTTGGAGGGCTTCGGAGCGGGGCTCGTGTCGATCCAGTGGTTGAGCAGGAAGAGAGGGTTGTCGCTTGATCCGCGGTTCGGCTTGCAGGTCTTCGCCAGCGTCGCCGGGTCGGTCAGCTCGGACACCTGCTTGAAGCTGTACGGCGTCTCCTGGAGGACGTCGCGGTAGCCGTTGCGGTACCAGGGCGCCACGCCCGCTTTGTTCTCGGCCATCAGGACCACACGATGGCCGCTCGAGATCATCTCGCCGAGGATAGGAGACGACTCGTCGATGGGGCCCCTGTAGACGTACTCATCCAGCCCGCTCTTCTCGACCGCAGCAACGAAATCCTTCGGGCTCACATAGTCCTCGTTGACGATCACCAGCACCTGGTTGGGGTGGGAGACGGCGAAGTCGCGAATCTGGCCGAGCGCCTGATCGAGCGGCACCGCGCCGAGCTCGCAGAAGCGGTGGCAGAGGTAGATCTGGTGCTCGGCGTCTTCGCTGGTCACCAGCCGGTCGCGGATCCGCAGCGCCGCGTCGAAGGCCTCCTGGCCGATCTCGTCCACGTATTCCTGCCGCTCGGTGCTGGTGAGCTTCCCGAGGTCGGTCTTCACCTTGCCGCCGTTCGCGGGGATCCCGTAGTGCGTGTCGATCAGGAGCCCCCGGACGCCGTCCTCGAGCTGCTGCGGGATCGCGTGGTCCTGGCTTGGGAACAGGTAATCCGGGACGTCGGCGCCCGACATCGCGTTGTGGGCGGCAGGGAGGGCGACGTCGGCCAGTGGCTCGCCGCAGAGCGCGGCGCTGCCGTTGCACTCGTCCAGGGAGGGCGAGGCCTCGCTGCTGCCGTTGAAGGCCGAGACCACCCCCAGTGTGACCACGCCGACGAAAAGCGCGGCGGCCGTCCCCAGGGCTACGCGGCGTCGGCGCTCGGGGCGGTGGACCGCTTGCGCCGCCGGGGGCGCCGGCACGGCCTCGGGCGCGCGGGCGATGAGACGCAGCAGCTCCTCGACCCCCTTGAAGAGGACGTAGAGCCCGACGGCGAGGACGGCGAGGTCGACCGCGGTGTCGCGGTTGAGGACGATCAACAGGCCGATCGCGACCAGGATCACCGCGCGAAGAGCTCGCGCGGCCGGGCGCTCGGGGACAGTGGTCAGACGTCGCCACGCTTCCTCGACGGGGCGCTCGATGGGCACGGGCCGGACGACCGAGCGAGCGGCGGCAGCGAGGATCACCCCGGCGCCGGCGGCGATCAGCAAGGTGGTGTACAGGCCGCCGAGAAACGTGTCCCAGACCGCCTCGACCGCGGCGCGAGTGTCCGGGTCGGTGACCTGATCGGCCACCAGTGAGCGAATGAGGAGATAGGCGACCAGCAGGACCACCGCGCCCACCGCAACCGAGGCCCCGAGCAGGGTCAACTGGCGGCGCCAATCGGGCGCCAGCACGAATCCCGCCACCGCCGCCACGACCGCGAGCACCACGAGAACGATCGCGAGCACCTCTACGTCGTCGGCGACCCGCGCCAGCGCGAGTATCCATCCGGGTGGCTTGCCGTCGAGGATCTGCGCGGCGCTCCTGCTGTGGATGCGCTTTGCGACCTTGGGCGCGAACGTCTCCAGCGCCGAGCTGACCACGACTCCGACGTCGGCAACGGTCAGGGTGACGGTGTTCTTGTCGTGCTTGAAGAGCGTGCGGTGGACGTCACGTACGGCGGCCCTCAGCAGGTCATTGAACGCGCCGCTGCCGACCACGCCCGCGGCGACGCTCTGGATCACCGGGCGAACAGCGACCAGATCCGGCTGCGCGTCGATGATGCCGTCGGTGATCCGGCGTCCCACCTCGTCCTTGACGGCCGGCTCCTCGATCGCTGCGCCGACGTGGTTGGCGAACTGCTGGGAGTCGAAGAGGACGCGATTGGCGTACATGGTCAGCAGCGAAAGGAGGAGCAGGATCGCCGCCAAAACCCCCAGCGTGGTCGAGCCGATCCGCCGTGCTCTCGATCGGTTCGCCATCGGGCCGGCCCTCAGGAGATCGGCGGCAGGCGGTCCGCCCAGGGGCGCTCGGCCTCGAGTTGGGCGGCAAGCGAGAGCAGAGTCGCCTCGTCGTTGGGCCGGCCGACGAGCTGCACCGAGAGCGGCAAACCATCCTCCGTGAATCCGGCCGGGACCGCGGCGGCCGGGTTCCCCAGGTAGTTCCACGGCGGCCCGAAACCGGTCCTCCTGGTCATCCCCGCGAGCGTCCAGGGCCCCCGGTGCGAGTCCCATTTCCCGACCGGCACCGGGGGTTCGCCGACGACTGGCAGGAGCAGCACGTCGTGCTCGTCGAAGATGCGGTTGATCCGCGCCGCGTGCTTGGGGATTGCCGCCCTGGCTCGCCGTAGGACCCAATCGGGGATCAGCGACCCCAGGCGGGCGACGCCTGCCGCCTGCCGCCCCAGCCGCTCGCGATTGGGGAGCCGCCGCGCGTCGTCCGCGACCCCGCGTGCGTACATGGTCGCGGTCCCGTTGCCGACCATTCCCCAGTCGGGGTCGCGCCAGCCCACCTCGTGCCCCAGCGAGCCGAGCAGCTTGGCGGTCTCCTCGACCGCCTGCCGGCAGGGTGGCTGGAGGATCGGGGGCGCCAATGCGCGGGTCGCCTTGACCGAGACTGCGATCCGCAGTTTCCCCGGCGGGGTCCGGGCGGCGTCCGCAAACGGCCGCTCGGGAGTCGGCGGCTTGTCGGGCGCCTTGCCACCCCCGGCCGTGGCGTCGAGGAAGAGCGCCGTGTCGAGGACGGTTCGGGTCAGGCAGCCGTTGACCGACATCCCGTGCCAGTGCTCCACGTCCGGGTCCACGGGAATGCGCCCGCGCTGCGGCTTGAGGCCGAAGATGGAGCAGTAGGCGGCGGGGTAGCGGATCGAGCCCGCACCGTCCGAGGCGGTGGCGGCGGCCACGAGTCCGGCGGCCACCGCGGCTCCGCTTCCGCCGGAGGAGCCTCCCGGCGTGCGCCCGAGGTTCCAGGGGTTTCGCGTCACCCCCCAAGTCGGCGACTCCGTGAACATCGCGTAGGCCAGTTCTGGGAGGTTGGTCTTGCCGATCACGATCGCGCCCGCTGCCCGCAGCCGCTTGACCATCTCGCAGTCCTCGGTTGCCGCCTCATCGATGCAGCCGGTGCCGTGGGTGGTCAGCTCGCCCGCCACATCCGCGGAGTCCTTGACCGCGATCGGAACCCCGAGCAGCGGCGCCTCGTCGTTCGCGTGGCGGCGCTTCTCTGCCTCCACCGCGGCGGCCAGCGCGGGCTCGGCCCGCACCACGCGGAAGGCGTTGAGCTGGGGGTCGAGCCGACCGATCCGCTCCAGGTAGAGCTGCACCAGCTCCCGCGGCGACACCTCACCGCCCCGCACCGCCTCCGCCAAGCGCGCGAGGCCCGCAAAGGCGAGGTCCTTCTCCGCCATGGCACCGGACTCTAGCCGCGCGGTCGCGGGGCCGACCACTGATGAAAGGGTGTGACCATGAACGACGCCGAGCTGATCCTCGTCGCCGGGGCCCTTCTGGCGGGAGGGATCGCGGCGTCGTTACTGGCAGCTCGCATCAGGCTGCCCGGACTGATCCTCTTCCTCGGCCTCGGGATGGCGATCGGCTCCGAGGGGACGGGCTGGATCGACTTCAACGACTACGAGCTGGCGCGAACGATCGGCGTCATCGCACTCGCGCTGATCCTGTTCGAGGGTGGACTGTCGTCGGGCTATCTGGAGATCCGCCCGGTGCTGCGGCCGGCGATCTCGCTGGCGATCGTGGGGACGACCGGGACGGCCGTCCTCACCGGGCTGGCGGCGGCCTGGTTGTTCGACTTCTCCGTGCTGGAGGGGCTGCTGCTCGGCTCGATCCTGGCCGCCACGGATGTAGCGGCGATCTTCGCCCTGCTGCGCGGCTCGACACTGAAGCGAAGGCTCGCCCGCACCTTGGAGGCCGAGTCCGGGCTCAACGACCCTATAGCGGTCCTCTTGGTGCTCGGGTTCATCGACTGGATCCAGCTCTCCGGCTACGGGTTCGGCGACGAGGTCTGGCTCTTTGCCCGGCAGCTCGGCATCGGCCTGGCCGTGGGGCTCGCCGTGGGGATCGCCGCGGTCTGGACCTTCCGGCGCCTCAATCTGGAGACCGCCGGCCTCTATCCGGTGGCCTCGATCGCCGCAGCCGGCTTGGCCTATGGCGGCGCCGCGACGATCGACGGCTCGGGCTTCCTTGCCGTTTACCTGGCGGGACTGGCGCTCGGCGGTGCCCACATACCCGCCAAGCGCACCGTGACGGCCTTCCACGAGGGCCTTGCCTGGATCGCCCAGATCACGCTCTTCCTCACCCTCGGCCTGCTCGTCTTTCCGAGCCAACTCGGGGACGTGCTCGTGGAAGGAACCCTGGTCGGCTTGGTGGTGGCCTTCGTCGCCCGGCCGCTTGCGACCGTGCTCGCGACCGCGTTCGAGCGCTACTCGGCGCCCGAGCGGCTGGTCCTGGGCTGGGCCGGGTTGCGCGGCGCGGTGCCCGTGGTCCTGGCGACCTTCCCCGTGATCGAAGGGGTCTCCCACAGCTTGGAGTTCTTCAACATCGTCTTCTTCGCCGTGGTCATCTCCACCATCCTCCAGGGCACGACCTTCGAGCCGCTTGCCCGGGCCGTTGGTGTGACGACGGCAGAGCCCGCCCTGCCGCGGCCGCTGGCGGAGATGGGGACGATCCGGGCGCTCGGGGCGGAGGTGGTGGAGTTCGTCGTCGGCCCCGGCGACGCGGCCGCCGGCCGCCGGGTGCGAGAGCTGGGCCTGCCGCGCGAGGCGCTGGTCAGCGTGATCGTGCGGGGCGACGAGGCGATTCTCCCGCGCGGATCGACCCGGGTGGAGGCGGGGGACAGGGTGCACCTGGTGGTTCGCCAGGAGGTGGCGCGGGACTTCCCGAAGCTGATCGAGCTGTGGCGCAGTGGCCCCTTAGGCCCGAGCGAAAGGCCCAGGGCGGGATTCCGCGGCCATCCCCCGATCTTCAGCGTTCGTCCCTGGACCGACCTCGACGGCGATTCCGCGAGACCGGACGTCGTGGGCGGAAAGGCGGTGATCGAACGCCTGCGAAATCGCCACGACCGGCCCGGCTCGGTCGTCGTCCTGGAGGATGGACGCTACGCGGTCACGGGGTCGCTGCTGATCGTCGGCAGCGCCAGGCAGGTCCGCGGACAGGCTCGTAAGTGCCTGCGGCAGACCGACGACGAAGCCGAGCGCGCCTGGTGGCAGGAGGTGATCGGCGCTCTGGTGCGGTGAGATCAGCTGACGCGCGCTTGCGATAATCGCCGCAGCGCCCGATGGATCCCGCCCGCAAACGGAAGATCCGGCTGATTGTCGCCCTGAGCGCCGCGGTGCTGCTCGCGGTGGCGCTCGTCTACACGTCGTTCAGCGCCTCCACGGAGGCGAAGCAGCCCTCGGAGATCCTCCACGCCTCGCCTGACGGCTCCTACGACCTGACGGGGGTGGTCGTCCCGGGCTCGATCCACCATCGCGGCTCGGAGCTCGACTTCCGGGTGGCCGACCGCGACGACCCCAGGGCCTCGATCCCGGTCCGCTACACCGGTGAGGTGCCGGATCCGTTCAGGGATGGTCGCGAGGTGATCGTCACGGGCAGCGTGAAGGGCGGCACCTTCATGGCCGATCGCGACAGCCTGGTCACCAAATGCCCCTCGAAGTTCGACACCGAGGACCCGCAGTGACCCTGTGATCACGCTCGGCGCTGCCTGCCTCATTCTCGCCCTCCTGGTAGCCCTGTACGGGGCAGTCGCCGCGCTGGTGGGGACGCGCGGCGATCGCCGGTTCGCCGACTCGGCCCGGCGTGCCACCTACGCCTTCGCCGGCCTGTTGACGATCTGCGTGGTCGTGATCGAGGTCGCGTTCGCCCGCACCGACCTGTCGCTTCGGGTGGTCGCCGACCACTCGTCGACCACCACGCCGGGCTTCTACAAGCTGACCGCGATGTGGTCGAGCCAGGAGGGCTCGCTGTTGCTGTGGGCGTGGGTGCTGTCGCTGACCTCGTCGGCGGTCCTGTTCGCGACCCGCCACAAGCACCGCGAGATCGCCCCGTGGGCTACCGCGGTGCTGATGGGACTGGGCGCCTTCTTCACCGGCCTGATGCTGTTCGACGCGAACCCGTTCGCCCGTCTTGACCCGGCACCTGCCGAGGGATTGGGGCTCAACCCGCTCCTGCGGCACCCGGCGATGGCGATCCATCCCCCAATGCTCTACTCGGGCTACGTCTTCTTTTCGATCCCGTTCGCGTTCGCGATCGGCGCTCTGATCACCCGGCGGCTCGACGCGAGCTGGATCCGCGCCACGCGCCGCTTCGCCCTGATCGCGTGGCTGCTCCTGGGCGTCGGCATCCTGCTCGGCGCCCGCTGGTCCTACTCGGAGCTCGGTTGGGGCGGCTACTGGGGGTGGGACCCGGTGGAGAACGCATCGCTGATGCCGTGGCTCGTCGGCACCGCATTCCTGCACTCGGTGATGGTCCAGGAGCGGCGCGGCATCCTGCGGGTTTGGAACGTGTCGCTTGTCTGCGGGACCTTTGCGCTGGCCCTGCTCGGCACCTTCCTGGTGCGGTCGGGGATCCTCGAATCGATCCACGCCTTCGGCGCCTCCACCGTCGGCGGCCCGCTGCTGGCGCTGATCACGATCGTCGTCATCGGCTCGGCCGCGCTGATCGTCTCGCGTCTCGACGACCTTCGCTCCACCAAGCGGGTCGAGTCGCTCGCGTCCCGCGAGGCGGTGTTCCTGGTCAACAACCTGCTGCTCGTGGGGTTGGCGGCGGTGATCTTCTGGGGCACCTTCTTCCCGTTGATCGCCGAGCTGTTCACGGGAGAGCGGGCCTCGCTCGCCGCGCCCTGGTTCAACCGCTTCACGACGCCGCTCGCGATCCTGCTTGTGTTGTTCACCGGCATTGGCCCGCTCTTGGCCTGGCGCCGGGTCAGCTTCGGCGGCCTGAAGCGCCTGTTGGGGATCCCCACGCTGGTCGGACTGGCGGCCGCGGTGGCCCTGTTCGCGCTCACGGACGCCCGCTCGGAGCCCCTCGCGTTGATCATGTTCTCGCTCGCCGCCTTCACGCTGGCGGCCCTGGCACAGGAGTTCTGGCGCGGTACGGTCGCCCAGCGGGCGCTCAGCGGCGGCTCCTATCCGCGGGCGCTCCTGACGCTCTTCGGTCGCAACCGCCGCCGGTACGGCGGCTACGTCGTCCATGCCGGACTCGCCACTCTGCTGGTCGCCGTCGCGGCGTCATCGAGCTTTCAGACGAGCCGCGACCTGCGCCTGCGCCCGGGCCAGTCGGCGACCGTCGACGACTACCAGGTCACCTACAAGCGGCCGACGGCGGTCATCGAGCCCGCCGAGCAGCGCCTCACCTTCGGCTCGGTGCTCGCGGTCCAAAAGGACGGCCGGCCCTACGCGACCCTTCGCCCGTCGCGGAACTACTACGCCGGGATGGGCGGGCAGGGCGGCAGCGGGCCCGTCCGGAGCTTCTTCGAGGGCGAGGCGACCAGCGAGGTGGGCCGCAAGACGACCGTCGGGGGCGATTTCTGGACCGCGATGCAGCCCGACCTCGGGCGGCTCGACCCGGTCATCAACACGGCGGACAGGCGGCTAAGCCGGATCGCGCGCCGGGTGCCCGCCGGTGACGCGCAGGCGGGGCGCCAGCTCGGCTTCCTGCAGGGGCTGGCGATCCGCGCGATCGAGCAGCGCTACCTGAAGGATCCACCCCCGGCGAACTTCCGGGTCAACGTCAACCCGCTGGTCAGCTGGATCTGGGTCGGGGGCGCGATTGCCGTGCTCGGTGGGCTGGTGGCGATCTGGCCCGCCCCGGAGGCCCGACGCCGCCGCGTCTCCGACGTCTACGCCGCGCGGCTCGCCCGGGAGCTGGGCCGCGCCTGAGCGCCACCGACTCCTAGCCTGTAAGCGCCGTGGAGATCGTTCTCACCCTGGTGATCGTCTTGATCGTGGCCTGGTTCGTTTCCGCTCCCCTGCGCCGCTCTGAGAGCCAGGCCCGGGCGGCCGAAACAGACCTCGAGGACCCCGCGATCGCCGAGGCCGAGGCGCGAAAGGAGGCGAAGTACCGCGAGATCCGCGACGCGGAGCTCGATCGACGCCAGGGAAAGCTCTCGGAGGCCGACTGGAAGCGCCAGGACGCCGAGCTTCGCCGCGAGGCGGTCGAGATCCTGAAGCGGCTGGACCGCCTGCGCGGCCGGCAATCCACGAACCCTCCCTCGTAGCGGAAACCCTTGGGCCGTCCCCTACACTGCCGTGGCGATGGAAACCCTCCTCGGCGGCGTCCAGGTCATTATCTCCGTGATCCTGATCTTCCTGGTGCTCCTGCACTCGGGGAAGGACACGGGGCTCTCCGGCGCCTTCGGGATCGGGCAGACCGGAAGTGCTTTCGGCGGCGGCTCGCTGGTGGAGCGAAACCTGGATCGCTGGACCGTCTTCTTCGCGATCCTGTTCACCATCAACACGCTGGTCCTGCTGAAGATCTGAGCGGCGCTCGCCGCGGGCGTGCTCCGGCCTAAACGCGCCGGTAGCGAAGGTAAACCGCGGGAGAGCGAAACGTTCGAGTCTCGATCAGCTCGAGGTTGATCGCGTTCTCGAGGGGCGGGAAGTATGGAGTGCCGCCGCCGAGCACGACCGGGCTCACGAACAGTTGGTACTCGTCCACGAGCCCCAGATCGATCAGGGTGGAGGCGAGGCCAGCGCCGCCGACTGCCAGGTCCCTCCCCGGCTCTTGCTTCAGCCTGGCGACCTCGCCGGCGACGTCATCCCTGGCCAGCCGGGCATTGCCCTCCACCTTCTCGAGGGTCTTCGAGAAGACGATCCTGGGGATCGCCTTCCAGATCCGCGCGAACTCGAGCTCGTAATCGGAAGCCGTCGGGTTCTCCTCAGCGGTCTCCCAATACAGCATCACCTCGTAGAGCCGCCGTCCTAAGAGGTGCGCGCCGATCTCCCTCACCCTCTGGTTGTGGAACCGATGCAGCTCCTCATCCGGAGCCGACCAGTCGATCTCGCCGTTGGGGTCGGCGATGTAGCCGTCCAGCGACACCGTCATCGAGTAGATCAGGTTTCGCATAGCTCCTTCCGCGACGTCCTTTACTCCAAGCTGACCCTAACGGTGTAGGTTCGCCTCACCAGCGACCGAAAGGAGAAGCGATGTTCGCACGCGTCGTCAGGTTCACGGATGTCGATCCAGATCACATGGCCGGGCGCCTGGCCGAGGCCGAGGGCCGCGATGGCCCGCCCGTGGACATTCCCGCAAAGGGAGTCCAGATCCTCCACGACCCCGACCAGCGCACCGCGGTCGTGATCCAGCTCTTCGAGACGGCCGACGACATGACGGCGGCCGAGGCCCCGCTCGACAACATGGACTCGGGGGACACGCCGGGGACCCGCGCGTCAATCGACCGCTGCGAGATCAAGGCGGAGCTCGGCGCAAGCTGAGGCATCGCGTTGATTCCGGGGCCGGGCAGTCGGCTACGGCCCGCTAGTGCCAGCGATCCATGTGCTCCGCGTGGGTCCGGAGGTAGGCCCCGGGCTTGAAGAATCGGTCATAGAACTCGAGGTCCAGGTGATGCGCCTGGACGTAGTTGAGGAGGAAGGTCGAGGGCACGGTGCCGGGGAACTTCCCGAACGCGTCCAACACGTACTGTGCCTGCAGCGCGACGCACGCCTTGAACTCCTCCGAGAACCGCTGCGCGCCGCCACGCACCGCAGCGCTCTCGTTCCAGGCGCCGGGAGTCTCCTGGTTGTGGGGCCCGCCTGAGCCGAACTTCCGCTCCGCGAGCGCCTCGACGGCGGCGGCCATGCCCTCGTAGTGCGGGGGACAGAAAGCCTCGAACACGCCCTCCAGCCCGGTCGGATTCGGCGTCGACCAACGCTCGTCCTCGTCGTAGCGGAAGCCCAGGCCGGGAACCTCCGGGTCGCCGGAGGCCCCGAGCATCGTGAAGCGGTCGATCCCGTCGAACATCCAGCCGCCGAGGCCCATGGCTTGGAGCGTGAGGACCCCGGCGTAACAGGAGGTGGCGAGCTCGGCCGTGGCCTCGGTCAGCGCGTATTGCTCAGCGAAGGTGAGCGGAAACGGCTCCTCGACGTCCACGAGATCGGAGAACTCCTCGATGCCGGGGATCCGTTGGTCGTTCACGTCGTCGTAGACGCAGTAGCCGTTCTGCACGAAGAAGCTGAGGACGGACAGGGCCATCTGGGCGATGTCCGCGATCGGAATCACGAGCAGCGAGCCGGGGACGTTCACGCACCAGGTGTTGTGGCCCTCGATGTACGGCTCCTTGGCAGGTAGGTGAATCCGCTGGTCCGAGAGCCTTTGGAACCGGTCGGCGTGCCTCTCCACCATCAGCTCGGGGGTGATCGTCTCCGTGGCGGGATCCACCAACGCCCCCGCGTCGCGGGTCGGGAAGAAGTAGGTCCCGGAGTCGTCGGTGAAGAAGAGCTCGGCCGTGTGGAAGCCCGCCGCCGAGGGGAAGGTGCGTCCGGCCGCCGCGTTCGGATAGTTGGAGATGTGGGGGGCATATCGGGCGTGCCGGGTGATCCCGTAGTGCCACCCCGTGGTGCCCCCCATCGCGGAGAGGACCAGGGCCCGTTCGATCTCGGACAGCGGCAGCGGGTCGTGCTCCGACTTGTAGGCCAGGGGGCCGTCGGGGATCTCGTCACCGAGCGCGAAGCGGCGGGACCGGCGTCCGAACAGCGCTTCCACCAGCGGAAAGCTCGCCAGCTCGCCGAGCGCATCCTGAACATTTGAGGCCATCTTGCTTGTGGCGCTCACCCTCCCATATTTCACCCAGGTCCGACCGGCCGGATCGAAACACTTGCGGCGTGCTGCAGCCCATCCGAGCGGGAGGCCGCGAGGTGGTTCACATCGTGCGCGCGGCCACCCCGAGTCACCAGCACCTCCGGTACCGGCTGCTCTTGCTGTTCGTCGCGACGGTGGCCCTGGATGCGGTCGCCAGCGTGCTCATCCTCGGATTCGAGCGCCACTCAACCGGCACCCAGATCACGAACCTTGGGGACTCGGTGTTCTGGACCAGCACCCAGCTCCTCACGGTCTCCTCCCAGCTCCCGAACCCGATCTCGACCCCCGCGCGGGTCCTGGACGTCTTCCTGCAGGCGTACGCGATCTCGGCCGTGGCGATCCTGGCCGGCTCGTTCAGCGCCTTCTTTCATCGCCGCAGCATGGAGCGCGACCCGCTCGAGCCGCCAGAGTCGGCCTGACTTCGACCCGATTAGGATGAGGTCGGTCGACGGCAGGTGACTGTCGCATGTGCGCGCTGGTCTAGAACCGGCGACCTCCTCGCATGGCAAGCGATCCGAAACAGCGGGCCAACCCGGTTAGAGGTCCGAATTCCGCCCAGCCGGCTGGTCCCCGGAGCGCGCCCCCTGACAAGGCCCATCCGTCTGGCTGGCGCGTGGACCCAGCGCCCGACGGACGCGGAGCGCCGCCAGAGCCCAAGCGGCCGATGATCCCGCGGTCCCGGTTGTTCATCGCCTTCCTCCTGGGACTGCTGGCCCTGAACCTGGTGATCTCATTCGTGACCAGCGGTCCGCCCTCACGTCAGCGGATCCCGTACCAGCCGTTCTTTGTCGACCAGGTCAAGGCGGGCAACGTCACCGAGATCAGCTCTCAGGAAAACTCGATCGAGGGCGACCTCGGGCACGCCGAAACCTACGACCCGCCCGGAGACGACGAGCCGATCACGGTGACGAGCTTCGAAACCGAGGTCCCTGCCTTCATTGATCACGCCCAGGTCACCCGGCTGCTCGATAGGGGAAACGTGGTCGTCAACGCCGAGCCGCCCGACACTGGTCGGTCGATCTGGGCCACGCTCCTGCTCGGCTTCCTCCCGACGATCCTTCTCGTTGCGTTCTTCGTGTGGCTGGCGCGCCGGCAGCTGGGCGGTGGAAGAGGTGGCGGTGTCCTCGGTGGGTTCGGCCGGTCCACCGCGCGGCGCATCAGGGCCGAGGAGCAGGAGCGGGTCTGCTTCAACGACGTTGCCGGGATCGACGAGGCCGAGGACGAGCTCGTCGAGGTCGTGGACTTTCTCAAGAACCCGGAGCGCTACACGAGGCTCGGCGCCCGGGTTCCCCACGGCGTGTTGCTCTACGGCCCGCCGGGCACCGGCAAGACCCTGTTGGCCCGTGCGGTCGCGGGCGAGGCGGACGCCGCATTCTTTTCCCTGTCGGCTTCCGAGTTCGTGGAGGCAATCGTGGGCGTCGGCGCCTCGCGCGTGCGAGACCTCTTCAAACAGGCCAAGGAGGCGGCGCCCGCGATCGTCTTCATCGACGAACTGGACGCGATCGGCCGCTCCCGGTCGGGGAACGTGGGCGGGATCAGCGGCGGCCACGACGAGCGCGAGCAGACCCTCAACCAGATCCTGACCGAGATGGACGGTTTCGAGCCGGGAACGAACGTGATCGTCCTCGGCGCCACGAACCGCCCTGAGGTGCTCGATCCCGCACTGCTGCGACCTGGGCGGTTCGACCGCCGGATCGCGGTCCAGCCGCCCGACCGCAAGGGTCGCGCGCAGATTTTGAAGATCCATACCCGCTCGGTGCCGCTGGCGGCTGAGGTGGACCTCGACCGAATCGCGGCTTCGACGCCCGGCGCAACCGGGGCCGACATCGCGCTGCTGGTGAACGAGGCAGCGCTCTTCGCCGCTCGTCGCGGTCACGCCGCGGTCGAGCAGCGTGACCTCACCGACGCGATCGAGAAGATCATCCTCGGTGCCGAGCGCCAAGTCGTGATGACTGAGTCGGACCGCGAACGCACCGCCTACCACGAGTCTGGCCACGCGCTTGTCGGCATGCTCACCCCTGGAGCAGACCCGGTCCGAAAGATCTCGATCATCCCCCGCGGCCAGGCTCTCGGCGTCACGCTCGCCACTCCTGAGACGGATCGCTTCAACTACGCCCGCGAAGAGCTTCTGGCCAAGATCAAGGTGGCGCTCGGAGGCCGGGCGGCGGAGAAGGTCGTGTTCGGCAACCTGACGACAGGCGCGGAGTCGGACATCCAAAACCTCACGCAGGTGGCGCGCGGCATGGTCGGCCGTTGGGGGATGAGCGACGCGATCGGTGCGGTCGCGGTCACCGACGGCCGCCAGGACGGCGCGCTGCTACCGGGCTCGGAGTCTGCCTCCACGGCGACCCAGCAACTCGTCGACGAGGAGGTGCGACGAATCGTCGAGGACGCCGAGCGAGACGTAATCGAGCTCCTGAGCCGCGAGCGCGAGCGACTCGATGCCCTGGCACGCGCCCTGCTGGCCCACGAGACACTCGACCAAGCGGAGGCCTACGAGGTGGCGGGCGTGGAGGTGCCGGAGGTCGACGTCGACGAGGCGGCCAAGGCGATGGCGGGCCCCAGCACGCCCGTCAGGGTCGAGGAGTGAGCGCCGAGGCGCGCGCGTCGCGCTCGACGGATTCGCGAGCATCAGCGCCCGCCCGCCGCGGTGCAGAGTGGCCACACGAGAGGTTCAGCGACGAGCTCGAGCGCTGGCTCACCGGTGACGGCGACAGGACGCTCGGGAGCCTGGTGGATCTATTCGGGCAGCGGAGCTTTGCGGTCATGTTCGTGCTGCTCCTCGGTGTGCCGGCGCTCCCGTTGCCCACCGGCGGCGCGACCCACGTGTTCGAGCTGATCGCCATGCTGCTCTCGCTCCAGTTGATCGCGGGGCGTGATCAGATCTGGCTGCCGCAGCGCTGGTGTGCCCTCAGCGTGGCTGGTCCCAAGCAGCAGCGCTTCATCGAAGCGCTGCTGCGGATTGTGCGTCGCCTGGAGCGCCTCTCGCGGCGGCGCCTCGGCTTTCTGTTCGGACATCGGCTGAGTCAGATCGCCTTCGGTGTGCTCGCCTTCGGGGGCACGCTCGGCGCGTTCCTGGCGCCGCCGTTCTCGGGACTCGACACCCTGCCGGCACTGGGCGTGGTGCTGCTCTCGCTCGGGGTGCTGCTCGAGGACGTCGCGATCGTCGTCGTCGGGATCGCGGTGGGCGCCGGGGGAGTGTTGCTGGAGATCGTGCTCGGGAAAGCCGTCGTCCATTGGATCAGCAAGCTGTTCTGAGCAGTCTTCGAGATCAGGCCGGACTGCGCGCGGGCGTCGCGTCGCCGTGTCCGAAGCGAACGTCCGGCAGGATGCGACCGAGCCAGCTCGGCGCGTACCACGCAGCCGGTCCCGCGAAGCGCAACAGCACCGGCATGAGCAGCAGCCGAACCAGGAAGGCGTCCAACAGCACGGCGATGCCCAAGATCACTCCCATCTCCTTGGGGGGCAGGGGCCCGGAGAGGGCGAAGGTGAAGAAGACGGCCACCATCACCGCCCCGGCGGCGTTGATCACACGCCCCGAGTGGGCGAGCCCACCGACGACCGCCTTGCGCGCGTCTCCCTCGCGATCCCAGCTTTCCTTGGCGGAGGAGAGCAGGAAGACCGTGTAGTCCATCGAGATCGCGAAGATCATCGCGAAGAAGAACACCGGCGCCCAGGCATCGAGGAAGCCCTGGGACTGGAAGCCGAGCAATCCGCCCAGGTGGCCGTCCTGGAAGATCCACTTGGCGATCCCGAAGGCGGCGCCGGTAGCGAGCAGGTTGGGGACCACGCCGATCGCGGCCGCTACGGGCGCCCGGAACGCAACGAGCAGGAGCAGGAAGCCGAGCGCCAGGACCACCGCGATCACCACCGGCGTCTTCGCCGCCAGCGCGGCTTCGAGGTCGTGGTTCTCGGCCGCTGACCCGCCGACCAACGTGCCGGAAGGAAGCTCCGAGCGCAGGCGGTCGACCGTCGCGCCCAGCTCGGGGTTCGAGGGATCGCTGTTGGGGATCGCCTCGATCAGAGTCCGGCCACCGCGGCCCGGCCGGGGTGGGAGGGACCGAACGATGCCCGGGTCGCTCTGGACTGCGGTCAGGGTCTGGTGGGCCGCCGAGGCCGGGGAGACGATCTGGAGGGCGCCCGGTGCGCCCTGCCCGAAGCTCGCTTGGATCTGCTCGTAGCCCTGCCGCGAGTGGTCGCCGGGCGGCACGACCTTGATCGAGGGCATCCCCGTGCGCAGCGAGAGCACGGGCGCGGCCAAGGCGAGCAGCGCCACGAGGGCGAAGCCGCCGAACAGGTATGGCCGACGCCAGAGGAGCTCGCCCCAGCGTGCGAAGCGGGGCGAGTGATGCTCGCGGCTGCGCAGCCACGGAAGGGACAGGCGGTCGACCCGGGGACCCAGCTTCGCGAGCGTCGCGGGCAGCAGCGTCAGCGTCGCGGCGAGCACGAAGAGGACCGAGACGATGATGCCGAGCGACGTCGAGCGGAAGGCCGGGCTCGGCACAAGCATCACCGCCGAAAGCGAGACCAGCACGGTGAGTCCGGAGAAGAGCACGGCCTTGCCGGCCGTGTCCATCGTCGTCGCCACCGCGTCGGCGACGCTCAGCCTCTGGCCGAAGTAGGCGCTGCGGAACCGACCGACTATGAAGAGCGCATAGTCGATGCCCAGCGCAAGCGCGAACATGAGCGCGAAGTTCATCGCCCAGATCGAGATCGGCGAGACGAGCGTTCCGAGATAAAGCAGCCCTGCGGAGGCGATCAGCCCGACGATGGTCAGCATCAGCGGCAGGCCTGCGGCCACCAACGAGCCGAAGGCCAGCACAAGGATCGCCATCGTCACCGGCCAGGAGATGAACTCGGACTTGAGCATTGCCTCGCGGTTCGCCTGGTTGAAGTCCGACCACATCCCGGAGGCGCCGGTCAGGTCGATGGCAGTGCCGCGGCCGGCGACGTCGGGAAGCTGCGTCTTCAGGCGGTCGGCAGCCTCGACCATCGTGTTCGGATCCGCGCCAGCGCCGGCGCGGATCACGGCCGTGTGGCCGTCGGGCGAGATCGAGACGCCGGGCCGCGGCGAGGTGACCGAACCGACGGCGGGATCGCGCCGCAGTACGCTCTCCGCGCGGGCCACCGTTTGCCGGAAACGGGGCGCCGTCGCCACGAGGTCCCGGGAGTGGACCACGACCTGGAGCGCGTAGCCGCCGGCGCCCGCGAAGTCGCGATCGATCTGCTGGCGCGCCTCCACCGACTCGGAGCCGTCCGCCTGCCAGCCGGCGTCGGAGAGTGCGGTCTCGACCCGAGGAGCGAGGATCCCGAGACCGACGGCGATCAGCGCCCAGGCGATGAAGACGCGTCCGCGATGCTCCGCCGCCAGCCGGCCGAGCCGACCGATCGGGCCAAGAGTGGTCATTGCTCTACCTCCTATAGTTAGTACGATCGTTCGTGCGAGAGAGCCGCAAGAGTGTACGACCGGTCGTGCTAACTTGTCTGTGATGTCCGACACAGAGATCCGCGAGGAGCCACGGCGCCGGGTGCGCAAGCGGCGCAGCGACGGCGAACGCAGCCGCAACGCCATCCTGCGTGAAGCCGGCCGGCTCGCCACCGTCGAGGGCATCAGCGGACTCTCGATCAGCCGCCTGGCAGAGGCCGTGGGGATGAGCAAGAGCGGCCTCTTTGCCCACTTCGGCTCCAAGGAGGAGCTCCAGGTCGCGACGATCGAGGCGGCGCGCACCGTGTTCGCTGAGCAGGTGATCGACCCATCCTTGGCTGCCCCGACCGGGCTCGAGCGGCTGCGCCGGCTGGCGGAGAACTTCCTGCGATACGTCGAAGGCGGGCTCTACCCCGGTGGCTGCTTCTTCGCGTCGGTCGCCGCCGAAATGGCGATGCGCCCGGGCCCCGTGCGCGACGGCGCGGTACAGGTCGTGAACGAGTTCTACAGGCAGGTCGAGGCGGCCGTTCGCGACGCCCAGGCCGAGGGCGCCATCGATCCTTCAGAGGATGCCGAGGGCCTCGCCTTCGAGCTCAACTCCTACCTCGCGCTTGCCAACTCGCAGTTCGCGGTCAGCCAGCAGTCAGCACCGATCGAGCGGGCGCGCCGCGCCGTGGAGGCCCGGATCGCTGCCGCGGCTACAGCCGCGAACTAAGGAATTCCGCGCAGCACCTCGCATTGAAAGGCCAGGTCAGTGCCTCCGTCGCCCCGGCACCGGTCGCGCTTCGGGCCGCCGGTGAGGCTGTCGTCACCAGCCCCGGCACTCAGGCGATCGCGTCCGCCGCCCGGTGAGCCTTTCACCCAGACGCTGTCTCCGATCAACGTGTCGTTGCCTCCACCGGATCGAATCCGGTCGTTCCCTCGTCCTCCCGTTACCGAACCCGTGTCGTTGTTGTGATCTCCGACGAGATGGGAGCCGCCGGGCCCCGTGCGGTTGATCAGGACGTCGTCTCCCTTGCCGCTCACCTTGACTCCGCTGGCGAGGTTGTCCCCCGTCATATACGTGCTGAATCCGGACGAGTCTTCGAGCAGGTCGTCGCCGGCTCCTCGGAGGTTCGAACCGATCGAAAAGCTGTCACCGGTCAATTGATCCATGCCGCGCCCTCCGATCAGATGATCGTCGCCCCGTGCCCGCACGGGAGACGATCCAGGTGCGGAAATCTTCATGACATCGCCGAGGAGGCTGTCGTCGTTGCGGCCGCCACGCAGGGTGTCGTCTCCGTGGCCGCCGTTCAGGGCGTCGCGGCCGTGCCCACCGCCGATTCGGTCTGCACCTCTTCCCCCGCAGACCAGATCCTTTCCGCCGCCGGCGTGGACGACATCGTCCCCTCCCTTGGCGACGATGACGTCCTTGTTCGCGGTGCCCTTGATCACGTCATCGCCGTTCGTGCCCGTGATCGTGGCCCGTTCGAGCTGACATCGCTCAGCTTTCTTGGCGGCGACCGCCGGTCCCTGAATCCCGATCGCGAAGCCGGCGAAGACAAGTGACGCCGTGAGGCGTTGAACGAATGCAGACGAGACCATGTGGCTCCCTTCGCGGTCGATACCCCGTCCAACGGCTGGATGACCACCCTAGCCCGTCTTGGGTGCTGGCAGCTTCTCTCCTGGACGCGCGCTGACACCGCGGGACACTGCGTAGGCGATGTCGCAGGAGAGTCGGCGCTTCCAGCGACGAAACCCCTGCACCAGCAGGGGCTTCGCATGCGCCTGAGAGGAGTCGAACCTCCACGGACCTTGCGGTCCACAAGGCCCTCAACCTTGCGCGTCTACCAGTTCCGCCACAGGCGCGGGTGGGAGCCGATTCTAGACGCCGTTCTGGCCGGCTTGCTTCCGTCCGTGAGAGTAGCTAGTCTACGAACATGTGTTCCCGTGGTAAACAGGTTGGTCGAGGCTAAGCGCGTCAGAGGGGGATAGAGAGTGGATCTGACCAAGCGCCAGAAGGAGATCTTCGACTTCATCCGTCGCTACGCCTCCCGGTACGGCTACCCGCCCACCGTGCGGGAGATCGGCAAGGCCGTGGGCCTGCATTCGTCCTCGACCGTACACGCCCACCTCGCCAACCTGGAGAAGGTGGGGTTGCTGCGGCGCGACCCGACGAAGCCGCGGGCGATCGAGCTCCTGGTCGATCGGGCGAAGCGCGCCGTGCGCGGGCCGGGGCTCCCCGTGGTCGGTCACGTCGCCGCCGGCGAGCCGGTCCTCGCCGAGGAGAACATCGAGGAGTACGTGCAGCTTCCTTCCGTGATCGGAGGGGAGCAGGGCGACTACATCCTCCGGGTGAGGGGCGATTCGATGAGGGACGCCGGCATCCTCGAAGGGGACTACGTGGTGGTGACCGCGGCCGACGATGCGGACAACGGTGAGATCGTCGTGGCCCTGCTCGAGGACGAGGCGACCGTGAAGCGCTTCTACCGCGAGAAGGACCGGGTCCGGCTCCAGCCCGCGAACAAGGCCTACAAGCCGATCCGGACCCGTGACGCGAGGGTCCTGGGCCGGGTCGTCGGCGTCTACAGGAGCATCTGAGATGGCCGCGGTCGCGACGCGGGAGCAAGACGTCGCCGGTCGCCCGCACAGGGGCCGCCGTCCGTCGAGGCTGTTCGAGCCGCGTACCGTCAGCCTGGAGGAGTCGATCCTCACCGTCTGGCGGGACCTGGTGGAGCAGGGCCGCGCCGAATGCCCGGTGTGCAGCGGCCCGCTGTCGCCCGCCGCGGAGGGCGGATGCCCGCGCTGCGGCGCCGAGCTCTCCTCAGAGGCGGAGACGGCCCCGCGCAGCCCAGAATCCTGGTAGGGCCTTCTCCCGGAGCCCGCAAAGGGGCTTACACTTGATCTCCGCAGGCCATGCAGCCGCGGGGGGTGATGCTCCTCGAGGAAAGTCCGGACACCACAGGGCAAGGACGGTCGGTAACGCCGACCCGGGGAAACCCGCGGGAAAGTGCCACAGAAACGATACGGCCGATGGCGCGGCCTCACGTGAGCCGCGCACAGGCAAAGGTGAAATGGTGCGGTAAGGGCGCACCGGCGCCACGGTGACGCGGCGCGTCAGGGTAAACCCCGTCCGGTGCAAGGCCGAGTAGGACCGACGACCCGGCCCGGCGAGGTCCAGGTAGGCCGCAGGGCCCCGGCGAACGGGGCCGCCCGGGGACCCAGTCCCCGGTGAGACAGATGGCTGCACACGACAGAATCCGGCTTATAGCCTGCTAAGGGAGAGGCTCCGCGAGGGGCCTCTTCTAATGTGGCTCCTTGCCGGCCTCGACGCGCTTCTTCCAGCGCCGCTGACGCCGGCGGGCGTCGGCCATGAACAGCGGCATGAGGCGCGACGTCAGGCGCGGGAAGGCGTCAAGAAACCGGACGAAGAGCCCGCGCCAGCGCGGGATCGCCAGCACGGGTCGGGGGTGATCGAGCAGGGCGACGACCTGGGGCGCCACCGTCTCCGCCCGCAGCAGCCGTCCCGAGAAGGAGGGTGCGGCGCCGGGGTCGTCGAGCCTGTCGGAGATCATCGGCGTCCAGATCCCGTCCGGGCAGACGGCGGAGACGTGGATCTGTTCGAAGCCGGCACGCCGCAGGTCGTGGAGGGCCCCCAGGCTGAAGGCGATCGCGCCGTGCTTGGTGGCCGAGTAGAGGGCCTCGCCGGGAGGTGCTCCGAGCCCGGCGAGCGAGACCACGTTGATCACCTGGCCGCGGCCGGTGGCGCGCATCAGCTCGAGCGCCGCCAGGGTGCCGTTGATCGTGCCCAGCGTGTTGACTTCGAACAGCGCCCGCCGGGTCTCGGCATCGTGCTCCCAGACGTGCCCCGTGACGAGGATGCCGGCGTTGTTCACCCAGACGTCCAGCGAGCCGCCCCGCTCGGCGGTCTGCGCCGCCGCCGCGCGGCAGGCCTCGGCGTCACGCACGTCGAGCGCCGAGGGGAACGCCGGGGGCCCCAGCTCGCGCGCCGCCGCCTCGGCGGCAGCCGAGTCGACGTCGGTCAGGTGGACGGTGAGTCCGCGCGCCGCGAGCGCGCGGGCGATCTCCATGCCGAGGCCACGCCCCGCTCCTGTGACCAGCGCCGCGCCCACGCCGGGAGCATATGTGCGGATTCGCGTTAGCGGACACTCATCAAACACAAACGTCCGCTTGATCCTCTGTTAGGATGCCGCGAGCTTCCGGCTGAATCTCCGCCACATATCCGCGGGGATCGGGGGACCCAGTCTCTGGGGCGAATCGCAGGCGACTGCCGCGTAGCGCCATCTCTTTCGGCGCGAGCCCGTCAGCTAACCCCGTAAGCGATCGAAAGAGCAGATGCACGAAGTCACTGGCCGCTCACGCGCGGAAATCGAATACGGGCCACAGCAAATGACGTCCCGCGCGGGCCGACGAGCGAACGACCGGCCGCTGCGCCGTCCCGACCGGATCGCCCTCTGGGCGGTCGTGATGTCGGTGATCGCCATGGTCGCCGCCGCCGCCAGCGCCCACGCCGGCTCCGGCGGAGTTGGCTCAGGCGGCGGGGATTCGAGCGGCTGCCAGGAGGCGCGGTACGGCTCCCGGGCGCTCGACCTCGGGGACTGCGGCGGCGACGTCAAGACGCTTCATTGGATCCTGAGGGCCAAGTCCTACGGCGTGCCGATGGACCGGGACTTCGACGGCTCGACTGATCACTCCGTGCGCCGCTTCCAGCGACGCCACGGTCTGCGCGCCGACGGCGTGGTGCGCAGCACGACGCGGAAGAAGGTCGCCCGCACGATGCCGAAGAGCGGCGCCACGTGGTACGGGCCGGGATTCTTTGGCGAGCGCACCGCGTGCGGCCAGAGGTTGAGCCGCAAGACGGTGGGCGTGGCCCATCGCCACCTGCCCTGCGGTACGAAGGTGACGCTCAAGTACGGGGGGCGCTACGTCAGGACCAAGGTGATCGATCGCGGCCCGTACACCACGGGCATCCGCTGGGACCTGACCCAGCGGGCAGCTCGAAAGCTTCACTTCGAAGTAACGGACACCATCCGCGCCGCCCCGATCAAGTAACCCCCTCCCCCGGGGCGATGCGGTAGCAGCAGCGGTCGCGGCGACTCCCCCCGTCGCGCGCGACCGCCTGCCCTCGGGCGCTCAGGCTGCGGCGGGCAGGACCGAGGAATCCGATTGGTCCTGCGGCAGGGCGGCGGCGTTGGACATCAGGCTCTGGAACTCGTTGAGCGCCACGTGAGCCACCGCCTCGAGGATCTGCTCGTCGCTCCAGTCGACCTCGCGGGCCTCTTCGAGCAGGTGGTGTGCGGGGCGCCCGTCAGCCACGAACAGTGCCTTCAAGAAGGTGAGGAGGGCCGCTTCGCGGGGATCGTCTGAGTTCCAGCTCCGCGCTTTGGAGATCTCATCGAGGCCGAGCCCCGCCGCGCGCGCGGTCTTCGCGTGCTGCGCGACCGAATAGGGGTCGCCCCGCTGCTCGGCGACCGCCAGCGCGATGCGCTCGCGGGTCGGCGGTGGCAAGACGCCGCCGCGAAGCTCGTGGCGCATGCGAGCGAAGGCGCGCAGCGTGGCGGGGGAGCCTGCCAGCACACCGACGAACTTCGACACCGACCCCCCGGCGCGGGCCATGCCCTGCAGCAGCCTGGCGCTGGCCTCAGGAGCGGTCAGCTCGTCGTGGATATCGAAGCGGCTGATGTCGGTCTTCACTGTCAACTCGGTTACCCGGTTGGGCGCGTTTAGGCGCCGTTGAGCGTTCCTTTACTTTACCTTTAGCATGTTACTTACGTTACGTAAGTTATACCGGAGAGCGGGCTGTCGCGCAAGCCGGGCGCATGCCTGTCCGACCTTCAATACGTGCGCGGGGGGGAGTCCGGTTCAACCGCCGGGGGGCGGATATGGTTCCGCGCTCGCTGACGAGATCGACAGGAGGACAGATGGCCCAAGACCCCGCCGCCGCGCGAACGGAGACGCCCGACGACGTCATGAAGGTCGTCAAGGATCGCGACGTCCGCTTCATCCGGCTCTGGTTCACCGACGTGCTCGGGCAGCTGAAGAGCTTCTCGATCAACGCCGCGGAGCTCGACGACGCGTTCGAGGGAGGCATGGGGTTCGACGGCTCCTCGATCACGGGCTTCAACCCGATCGAGGAGTCGGACATGATCGCCCAGCCGGATCCGACCAGCTTCGCGATCCTCCCCTGGCGGCCGGCTGAGAAGGCCACCGGCCGGATGTTCTGCGACATCAAGGTGCCGGGCGGGGACCCCTATGAGGGCGATCCGAGGTGGATCCTGCGCCGAGCGCTCAAGCGAGCCAAGGAGATGGGCTTCGACACCTACAACATCGGCCCTGAGCTCGAGTACTTCTACTTCCGCTCCGCGAAGCCCGAGGATGGTCCGCCGGAGACCCTCGACGAGGGCGGCTACTTCGACCTCACGACACTCGATGCCGGCTCGGACGTGCGGCGCGAGACGATCCTGGCGCTGGAGCAGCTGGGCATCCACGTCGAGTACGCCCACCACGAGGTGGGTCCCTCCCAGCACGAGGTCGACATGCGCTACAAGGACGCGCTCTCGATGTCGGACGACTGCATGACGTACCGCATCACCGTCAAGGAGTACGCGATGAAGTACGGCTGGCACGCGACCTTCATGCCCAAGCCGTTGTTCGGCGAGAACGGATCCGGAATGCACGTCCACCAGTCGCTGTCGCGGGACGGGGGTAACGCGTTCTTCGACCCCGACGACCAGTACTACCTGTCGCCCACGGCCAAGGCTTTCATCGCCGGTCAGCTCAAGCACGCGCGGGAGATCTCGCCGCTGTTCGCCCAGTGGGTGAACTCCTACAAGCGGCTGGTTCCCGGATACGAGGCTCCTACCTACCTGGCCTGGTCACGCCGCAACCGCTCGGCGCTGATCCGCGTGCCGCTCTACCACCCGGGCAAGGAGCGGGCGACGCGCGCCGAGCTGCGCTGCCCCGATCCCGCCTGCAACCCGTACCTGTGTTTCGCCGGGATGTTGCACGCGGGCTTGGAGGGGGTCGAACACGGCTACGAGCTCCCCGAGCCGATGGAGCAGAACCTCTACCACCTGACCCCCGAGGAACGCGAAAAGCGCGGGATCGAGGAGCTCCCCGAGACGCTCGGCGAGGCGATCGAGATCGCCGCCCACTCAGAGCTCGTCCTGCGGATCCTCGGCGAGCACACCTTCAAGCGCTTCGTCGAGATCAAGCGCCAGGAGTGGGACGAGTATCGGGTCCAGGTAACGCCCTGGGAGATCGACAAGTTCCTGCCGGTGCTCTAGCCGTTCGAGCCGCCCTCGGAACAGCCTCACCAGGGGTCGAGTGCGCACTTGGGGACCGTGTGTGTACCCAGACGATCACTCGATTCGGCGAAGCGTCGCACCCCGACGGGTCGTTTCCTTGCCGGTCTTCTTGCTCCGGACCAGATAACGAGGATCCTCCTTCGACGCCGCAACCACGCGGCCGTTGACGACCGTGCGGGAGGTGAGCTTCCTTCGCACGGTGCCGACGACCTTCGCGCCGCGAAAGTTCCACTCCACCCGGTCGCCTCGCCTCAGCTCCTGAGCCATCCATCCTCCTCCGCTGTGGGAACCGACCGCGTAAACCCCGCGGGGTTGGCCCGCCGCCCCCCGCCGAGGCCTCAAGCCAGGGCTGTAGCGAGGTCCTCGGGCTCTGTGACCGGGCGCTGGCAAGCGAAGTTCTCGCACACATAGGCGGCCGGCCTGCCGTCGACGGCCGAACGCTCCCGCATCAGCTCGGGCTGCTCGGTGCCCTCGGTCCCGCCGGCGAGAACCAGGTGGGGCCGAAAGCGGGAGCGGACCACGGCGGCCAGGGGGGCGACGGCACGCGCGGCCCCTGCGTCCGGTCCGCCGTCGCCATCGACCGCCGGGGCCACCAGGGCCACTTCCTTGACCGAGGCAAAGTGGAAGTCCATGCCGCGCAGGAGGTGGGCCAGCCCCTGGGGATAGCGGGTCGCCGCCTGGTGCAGGAGGCGGAAGACGCCCACCGCGTGGCGCTCGTACTCGCGCTCGCCTGTCAGAGCGGCGAGTCGCAGGAGGGCGTAGGCGGCCGACGAGTTGCCTGACGGGATCGGGTGGTCGTCGACGTCCTTGCGGCGCGCGATCAGCCGCTCGTGGTCGTGGGCAGTCGTGAAGAAGCCGCCGCGCTCGGGATCGGCAAACAGCTCGATCATCAGGTCTGCGGTCTGCCGCGCGGACTCGAACCATCGAGCCTCGAACGTCGCCTCATACAGCGTCAGCAGCGCTTCCACCAGGTACGCGTAGTCCTCCAGGTAGGCGCTGAGGCGAGCCTCGCCGTCCTTCCAGGAGCGGCGCAGGCGCCCGTCGCCGGAGCGCATCTGGGTCCAGACGAACTCTGCGCAGCGGCGTGCGGCGTCGAGATAGTCGTCGCGGCCCAGGTCGGCGCCGGCGTCGGCGAGCGCCGCGATCATGAGGGCGTTCCACGAGCAGAGCCGCTTGTCGTCGAGGCCGGGCCAGACGCGATTGGAACGGCTCTCACGGAGCGCCCGGCGGGCCTCGTCCAGGCGTGCCGGCGGCTCTGCGTCGGGGCCGCCGGGCAGGTGAAGGATGTTGCGCCCTTCGAAGTTTCCGTCCTCCGTGACCCCGAAGTACGCGATCACCTGGTCGGACGCGTCTCCCACGCCGGCAGCCCCGAGCGCGTCCCGGACCTGCTCCGGCGTCCAGATGTAGAAGCGGCCCTCCTCCCCCTCGGAGTCGGCGTCGAGCGCCGAGTAGAAGCCGCCCTCCGGCCCGCGCATCTCGCGCAGCGCCCAGTTGAGTGTGTCGGTGGCGACGGCGCGCCAACGCTCGTGGCCCAGCGCCTGCCAGCCGTGCAGGTAGACGCGGGCAAGCAGAGCGTTGTCGTAGAGCATCTTCTCGAAGTGGGGGACGAGCCAGACCTGGTCGACGGAATAGCGGGCAAACCCGCCACCGATCTGGTCGTGGATGCCACCGTGCGCCATCGCGTCCAGCGTCACCTCGACCACGTCGTTGGCGCCGTGCGTCAGGAGCAGCTCGAGCGCCGCCGCAGGGGGGAACTTGGGCGCTCCGCCAAACCCGCCATGGCGCAGGTCAGCCATCTCTCGCAGTCCGTTCACGGCCTCGCGCACGAGATCGGGGTTGAGGAGCTCGACGGAGGGCTCCAGCCGGCCGACGGCCGCGAGCTGCTCGCGGATCCGCGCGGCAGCGGCGCGGATCCCCTCCCGCTGCGTGCTCCACGACTCGACCACCGCCTCCATCACCATGCGGAAGCTCGGCATCCCGTGGCGCGGCTCGGGCGGGAAGTACGTGCCGCCGTAGAACGGCACACCCTCGGGATCGAGAAAGGCGGTCAAGGGCCACCCCCCGTGACCGGTCATCCCCTGCACCGCCTCCATATAGATCGAGTCCAGGTCGGGGCGCTCCTCCCGGTCGACCTTCACGCAGACGAAGTGCTCGTTCATGTAGCCCGCGGTGTCGGTGTCCTCGAACGACTCCCTCTCCATCACGTGGCACCAATGGCAGGCCGAGTAGCCGATCGAGAGCAGGATCGGCTTGTCCTCGCGCTTGGCCCGCTCCAGCGCCTCGGGTCCCCACGCGTACCACTCGACTGGGTTGTCCTTGTGCTGAAGGAGGTAGGGACTGGTCTCCTCCGCGAGCCGGTTCGCCATCGATTCAGGCTACCCGCTGGCACCGGCGCGCCGGGGCGGCGCGAGTTGCCACCCGGGGTGGGGGCGCTGTTGATATACCCCGACGCGGAGAGAAGGGGCAATGGCGAAGGATTTGACGGTGGTTCTCCAGGATCGGCCAGGCGAGCTGGCTCGTCTGGGCCAAGCAACGGGCGAGGCGGGGGTGAACATCCAGGGGATGTGCGCGTTCACCGGCGAGGGGCGGGGGATCATCCACATCCTGGTCGACGACGCCAAGGCGGCCGTGGCGAGGAAGGCACTCGAGGACACGGGCATGGGCGTCGCCGACGAGCGCGAGGTGCTGGTAGTCGACGTCGAGGATCGGCCTGGGACGCTCGGCGAGCTCGCCCGCACCCTTGGCGAGGCCGGCGTCAACATCGAGCTCGCCTACACGACCTTCGGCGGCGTGAAGCTCGTGATCGCGAGCGACGACATCGCCAGCGCCCGAGCCGCGCTGGACTGAGCCCAGCTGGCCCGGGTGCTAGCCCGCCGTGACGTCCTTGGCGAAGGCCTCGAAGGCGGCGACGTAGCGCTCCAGGTGCTCGTCGGAATGGGCCAGGGAGAGCGTCCACTCCTCCTCTACGCCGGGCGTCATGAAGATGCCGTGGTTCATGTGGTAGAGCCAGGCTAGGGTCGACAGCTCGCCGTCGACGTTGGTCAGGTAATCGCGGTATTCGCGCAGCGGTTGCGCTGCGAAGACCACGCAGCCCTTGGCTCCCATTCCCTCCGTGTAGGCGGGGAGGCCATAGCGGTCGACGATCTCCTGACACCTCGCCTTCAGCTTCTCGTTGGTGGCCTCCAGCTTCGGATAGGCGTCCTCGGTCAGCACCTCCGTCAGGGTGGCGACCGAGGCGGCCATCACCAGCGGGTTGCCGTTGAAGGTGCCGTACTGATGGACCTTGCCGCTCGCCACCAGCTCGGCGATCTCCTGGGTCATGCCGACGGCCCCGCCCGGATAGCCACCGCAGATCGCCTTGGCAAGGGTGACGATGTCCGGCGTGACGCCGAAGCGCTTCGTCGCGCCACCGTATGAGATCGTGGCGCCCGTCTTCACCTCGTCGAAGATCAGCTTCGCCCCGTGCTCGGCCGTGAGCTCGCGGACCCGCTTCAAATAACCCTCGGCCGGGGGGATGATGTTGATGTTCATCATCGCTGGCTCCATGATCAGCCCGGCGACCCGTCCCTCCAGCCTGCTGAGGACCGTTTCGAGCGCCTCTGCGTCGTTGAAGGGCACGACGTGGGTCAGCTCGGTGAGCGCACGCGGGTAGCCGGCGCCGTACGGGACCGAGTGGGGATTGCTTCGCTCGCCGACTTCCTCGAGCGACGGGTAGACAGAGACCATCACCGCGTCGTGGTGGCCGTGGTAAGAGCCCTCGATCTTGAGGATCACGTCACGGCCGGTCGCGCCACGAGCCAGATGGACCGCGTCCATCGTCGACTCCGTGCCCGAGTTGGTGAACCGCCATTGCGGCAGGCCGAAGCGCCGCGTGAGCTCCTCGGCGACCACGATCGAGCCGTCGGTGGGAGCGGCGAAGTGGGTGCCGAGGTCGACTCGCGCCTTGACCGCCGCCACCACGGTGGGGTTGGCATGGCCGATGCACATGACCCCGAAGCCGTTGTGGAAGTCGATGTACTCACGCCCGTCGACGTCCCAGACGCGACTCCCTTCGCCGCGCTCGACGTAGATGGGCCAGGGATCGTTCTCCTGGAAGGAGGACGGCACGCCCTTCGGCATCACCTTGACGGCGCGCTCGTAGCGTTGCCTGGAGGCTGGAGTGCGGTCCGCCAGCTTCGCCATCTCGCGCTCCGTCAGCGCCGCGATTCGCGCCCGGTCGATCGGGGAGACGCCGGTTGTGGTGGTCTGGACAGTCATGTTCCTCCCTGCATTCGCGTTGGGTCGTGTGGCGAGGGTAGCGACCAAGCGAAGCGGATTCGGTACAAGCTCGGCGCCGGTCGTTGGACGCAGTGGCGGAGCGGTATGGTCAACGTCATGAGACTCGACGGAATCCACCACGTGACGGCGATCACGGCCGACGCCCAGCGCAACGTCGACTTCTACGTGGGCGTGCTCGGACTGCGGATGGTGAAGAAGACCGTCAACCAGGACAACCCGACCGTCTACCACCTCTTCTACGCGGACGAGAAGGGCGACCCGGGCTCCGACTTGACCTTCTTCGAATACCCGGGCATCCCCGCCGGGCGGGCGGGCGACGGGATGGTCCATCGCATCGTCTGGCGGGTCGGGTCGACAGACGCGCTCGAGTTCTGGGCCGCACGGCTCGGGGAGCGCGGGGTGGAGGCTCAGGGGGCCGACGGTCGACTTCGGTTCGCCGATCCAGAGGGCCTCGACCACGAGCTGCTGGTGCCGGAGGCCGGCGACGAGCCGCTGGCCGCCAATCATCCCGAGATCCCGGCCGAGTTCGCGCTGCAGGGCTTCGACGGTGCGCGCGCCTACGCGTTCGAACCCGATCGAAGCGCTGAATTGCTCGCCGACACGCTGCAGTTCGCGCGTCACGGGGATGGCGAAGAAAGTGCTTCCTGGGAGGCGAGGGGGGAGAGGCGCGGGTCGATCTACGCCTACGACGAACCGCCTGCCGACACCGGCCTGCAGGGCGCCGGCAGCGTCCATCACGTCGCCTGGGCGTCGTCCATCGAGGACCACGAGGCCTGGCGCGACCGGGTCGTCGCCGCCGGGATGAGGCCCACCCCCGTGATCGACCGCTTCTACTTTCGCTCGGTCTATTTCCGCGAGCCGAGCGGGGTCCTGTTCGAGATCGCCACCCTGGGCCCCGGCTTCACCGTCGACGAGCCGCTCGAGAGCCTCGGCGAGAAGCTCTCGCTGCCGCCGTTCATCGAGGCTATGCGGGACGAGATCGAGGCCACGGTGCGCCCGATCACCAACCCTCGCACCGGGGTGTCCACTCAGGCGTAATCGAGCTCGTCGGTCTCGTCGTCCGGCACGGGCGACTGGCAGGTGGGGCAGTACCACACCGCCTCCAACGGGTTGCCGCAGGCGGCGTGCACCACCGCGGCGCCGCCGGTCTGGGGCGCTCCCCATTGGGCGAGCAGACGCAGCGCGCCCGCCAGTCCGCGCCCCCTCTCGGTCAGCTCGTAGACGAAGCGCTCCGGCCTGCGCGAGTACGGCTCGGCGAGCACCAGGCGCTGCTCGGTGAGCCGCCGCAGACGGCCCGAGAGGACGTTGGGAGCGATCCCACCCAGCTCCTGCTGAAGCTCCCCGAATCGCTTCGCGCCGCCCAGCAGGGAGGCGACGATCAAGAGCGTCCAGCGGTCGCCGACGGAATCGAGCGCCTCAGACAGCGCCCGGGAGGCGAGCGAGGCGGAGTCGACCTGGACCGTGGTAGGCGGGTCGCCCTCGCTGAGCACCGATGAAACGGCTCTGTCGCGGTTGGCGGGCATGGGTCGGATGATACTCTGTTTGTGGACGTCACTAGCAAGTTGCAAGTAACTAGGAGGCTGAATTTGAGCGTGCTCGATGAGATCCAGTCGCAGGTCGCAACCGTCGCCGACACCCGGGGCAACGCCGTGGTCGGAATCGGGCGCGGCTGGCGGTTCGGGTCGGGGACGGTGATCGGGCCCGGCCGGGTGCTGACGGCGGCGCATCACGTCCGTTCCGAGGGGGTCACGCTGACCTTCGCCGAGGAGCGGAGCGTGGTCGCAGAACCGGTAGGCATCGACCGCGACCTGGGTGTGGCGGTGCTGGAGGCGGATACGGGCGAGATCGAGCCACTGGCGTGGGCGCCGGCCGACGCGGAGGTCGAGATCGGCACCGCTGTGGTGGCGCTGGCCAATCCCGGCGGGCGTGGCCTCCGGGCCAGCCTCGGCTTCGTGGCGGCGGCGGACCGTGGCTTTCGCGGTCCTCGCGGCAGACGGATATCCGGCGCGATCGAGCACACGGCGACGCTGCCTCGCGGCTCGGCCGGCGGACCTCTGCTCGACGCCGAGGGCCGCCTGCTCGGGGTCAACGCGCTACGGCTGGAAGGCGGGCTGATCGTCGCGCTCGGTCCCGCGTCGGGACTGCGCGAGACGGCGGAGCGCCTGGGGCGCGGCGAGCAGGCCGAGGGGCCTTTCCTGGGCGTCGCGGTGGCGCCGGCGCATGTGTCGCGCCGGATGCGGCGGGCCGTTGGGCTGCCGGAGCAAGATGGCCTGCTCGTTCGAGGCGTCGAGGAATCGAGCGCGGCGGCTCAGGCGGGGATCGCGGCCGGTGACCTGATCGTCGCCGCTGGCGGCGAGCCCTTGGACGGGATCGACGCCCTGCACCGAGCTCTGGACGCGGCCATGACAAACGGCGGGCTGACGCTCACCGTGGTTCGCGGCACCGAGGAACGCCAGGTCGAGGTGGAGCTGGCGGGGGTCAGCGTCTGATGGCCGGGGTGGACCAATCGCGCCTCGCCGGCGCCTCGGCCCCGGCCGAGTCGTCACTCCCGGCGCGCCCGCAGGGCGAGCCGAGTGGAGACTCCGCGGCGCTCGACGCCTACTCCCGGGCTGTGGTCGGGGTGGCGGAGAGCCTCGCACCGGCGGTCGCCAGCCTGCGCGTTCAGCGGCGTACGCGTCGAGGGTCGTTGCCGGTGGGCGCCGGCAGCGGCGTCGCCCTCACGCACGACGGGTTCATCCTGACCTCGGCGCACGTCGTCGCCGGGCCGGCCAGCGGTGGCCGGGCAGCGTTCACCGACGGGCGCGAGCTCCGCTTCTCGGTGCTTGGCCGCGACCCTCTCTCTGACCTGGCCATCGTGCGGGCCGAGGACGGCGGGCTGACCCCGGCGGCGCTTGGCGACGCGGACGAGCTGCGCGTCGGCCAGCTGGTGGTGGCCATCGGGAACCCTCACGGCCTCGAGGGCTCGGTCACGGCCGGGGTCGTGTCGGCGCTCGGCCGCGCCCTGCCTGCTCCCGCCGGCCGTCGCGCAGTGCGAATCATCGAGAACGTGATCCAAACCGACGCCGCCCTCAACCCGGGTAGCTCCGGAGGCGCGCTCGCCAACGGCCGGGGAGAGGTGGTGGGCATCAACACGGCCATCGCAGGCTTCGGGCTCGGCCTGGCTGTGCCGATCAATGCGGCGACCCGCAACATCATCGGTGCCTTGATGACCGAGGGTCGCGTACGCCGCGGCTTCCTCGGCGTCGCCGGGGGGCCGCGCCCGCTTCCGCCCCGCGCCCGGGATCGCTGGGGCGACCGCACCGGCGTGGAGGTGGTCGAGGTCGTGCCCGGCAGCCCAGCCGAACGCGGCGGCCTCCGGGTCGGCGACCTGATCCTGGAGCTCGACGGCAGGGCGGTGTCGAGCGCCTCGGACCTCCAGCAGATGATGACCGCGGAGCTGATCGAGCGCCCGGTTCGCACCTGGGTCTGGCGCTCGGGAGACGAGCTGAGCCTGGAGCTGGTGCCCGCCGAGCTGAGCCAGGACGGCTCCTGACTCGTCCGCGCCCGAGGACGTCCGGGTGGAGTGCGAACATGTGTTCGTGCGCTGGCAGAGCCTGACCGTCGAGCACGAGCGTGAGGCTGCGCTGCCCGGTTTCAAGGAGCCGGCGCGGGTCCGCACCTTCGATGCGCCCGAGGCCGTTGGGACCCGCTTCTACGAGATCCGCGCGCGCTCCGGGATCAACAAGGTGCCCGAGCGCTCGCGAATGCCCTTCCGGTACACGATCAACCCGTACCGGGGATGTGCGCATGCCTGTGTTTATTGCTTCGCTCGCCCCACGCACACCTATCTCGACTTCAACGCCCGGGAGGACTTCGAGCGCGAGATCGTCGTCAAGGTAAATTTGCCCGAAGTGGTGCGCGCCGAGCTGGCACGTCCCTCCTGGCGTGGCGACCACGTGGCGCTGGGGACCAACACCGATCCGTACCAGTGGGTCGAGGGGCGCTACCGGCTGATGGAGGGGATCTGGGAGGCGATGCGCGACTACGCAAATCCCTGCTCGGTGCTGACCAAGTCGCCGCTGCTCCTGCGCGACATCGAGCTGATGAAGCAGCTCGTTCGGGTGACCGAGTTCACCGCCAACCTCTCGGTGCCCACCCTCGACGAGAAGGCGTGGCGCGAGACCGAGCCCCACACGCCCCACCCACGAAAGCGACTGGAGGCCGTGGGCGAGCTGAATCGGGCGGGCATCCCGACCGGCGTCCTGATCGCCCCCCTGATGCCGGGCATCAACGACGCTCCCGAGCAGGTGGAGGAGATCCTCGAGCTGGCTGGTGAAGGGGGCGCCCGGACGATCGGCGGGGTGGGGTTGCACCTGCGGGGCGAGGTGCGTGAGATCTGGTTCGACTGGCTGCGGTCCTACCGGCCCGATCTCGTTCCGCGTTACGAGGAGCTGTACGCGCGCGGCGCGTACCTACCGAGCCCGGAACGGGAGCGGCTCTCCGGCATGGCGCGACGGGGGCGCGGCGCCAGCGGCGGCCGCGGGCTGCGGGACCTGGCTCGCGAGTCCAAAGCCGAAACGGGCGGCGGCCCCGCGCGGTCGCGAGGGTCACAGACCAGCCTGTTCCCGAGCTAGCGGCGCCGGTCAGCAGGCGTTCAACACCAGGAAGGGGCTCGGAGTGTCGTTCAGCGGAGCTCCTCGACCAGGCCGATGATGATGCCGTCGGGGCCGCGGACGTAGCAGTACCGGTAGATGTCCACGTACTGCGCCACCTCGCCCACGAGTTCGGCGCCGTGGGCGCGCAGGCGGTCGAGGACGTCGTCGACGGCGTCGACGACGAACGTGAGGCGAGGGATGCCCGGGGTGTTCATCGGCGCCCTCGGCGCAGTGCTCGTGGCCGCCGGCGTGTGGAACGTCGACAGCTCGACCCGGCCGTGGCCGTCAGGGGTCCGCACGAAGGCGATGTCCGCTCGGACGCCGTCCAGCCCGACGAGCTGGTCTACCCATTCACCCTCGACTGTTGCCTCGCCCTCCAGTTCCAGGCCCAGTTCGACGAAGAACGCGATGGCAGCCGGGAGATCCTCGACCACAACGCCGGCGTGATCCATCCGGTGGATCGTCACGCCACGCAGCGTAGGGGACCGAGGATTCTTGCCGTTGACGAACACCGCGCCGGCCCGAAACGCCTTCTTGTCATCTAGAGCTTCGGCGATGGAGATCAGGGCGCCGTGACCCCGGCTGCCGCCCGCGCGCGGCCCAGGGCCCGGGTCGCCACCCATCCGCTGCCCAAAGCGCACGCCGAGCCCAGCCAGAAGGCGGCCGGGTAACCGCCCAGCGCGGCGGCGAAGCCGGTGAGGACGGCGCCCAGGCCGATGCCGATGTCGAAGAAGGCTGTGAAGGTCCCCAGAGCCGAGCCGCGGCGGGACTCGGAGACGCTCTCGATCGCCACCAGCGACAGCGAGGGGTAGAGCAGGGCGAAGGCCATCCCCATCCCGATCGCGCCCGCGAGCGCCAGGGGAAGACCGTGGGCCAGGGCGATCAGCGCCAGCGCCGTGGACTCGAGCACGGCCGCGCCCGCCGCGCACCGGAGCGGGCCGATCCGGTCGGGCAGGTCGCCGCCGATCAGGCGCGTCAGAACGACCGTGGCCGCGAAGGCCGTGAACGCGGTGGCGCCGTGCCCGGAGCCCTCCGCCTCGAGGTGGAGGACGATGAACGAGGACATGGCGGCAAACCCGACGCTGGCGAGCGAGATCCCGATCCCGGGGCGCACCGACTCCCGCGCGATCAGGGGCCGCGCCTCGGGCTCCAGGGAGGGGCGATGCGGATCGGGGATTCGCATCGCGACCAGCGCCCCCACGAAGGGGCAGATGGCGGAGAAACCCCAGACCGCGTCGTAGCTGGACGCGCGGAGCAACGCGTCGCCGATCGGAGGCCCCAGGCTGAGGCCTCCCCATACCGCCAGGCCGTAGAGCCCGATCACTCGTCCGCGCCGATCGGGTGGCGCCAGGTCGACCACCCACGTCGCCCCGGCCGTGAACACCATCGCCTCTCCGGCGCCCAGCACCAGGCGGGCGCCTATCAGGCCGGCGAACCCCGCCGGCACCAGGTACAGGAGCCCCGCGGTGGCGGCCAGCAGCGCTCCCGCCGCGACGACGGGCCGGCGACCGCGCAGGTCGGCGACGTGTCCCGCCAGCGGCCGGCTGGCCAGGGCCGTGACGGCGAAGGCGCCCACCGCCACGCCAACCGCGACGTCGCTGAGGCCCAACGGTCCCCGGACGTACCTCGGGATCACGGGCAGAACGGCGCCGACCGCTGTCAGCGAGAGCAGGGTGACGACGAAGATGCCCGCGAAGGCGGCCTTGGGCGAGCGTGGCACGGCCTATGGGCTCGGCGATCCCGCGGCCCGCAGCGCCGCTCGCTTGATCTTCCCGCTCGTCGTCCTCGGCAGCCGGTCCGCGAACTCGACGATGCGCGGGAACTTGTAAGGGGCGGCCACCCGCTTGCAGTGGTCCTGGAGCTCTCGGACCAGGTCATCGCTCGGCTCGGCTCCGTCCAGGACGACGATCGCGCGGACCACCGCTCCGCGCTCGGGATCAGGGGCCGAGACGGCGGCCGCCTCGGCGACGGCAGGATGGGAAAGCAGTGCCGACTCGACCTCGAACGGGCCGATGCGATAGCCCGAGGAGAGGATCAGGTCGTCGCGCCGTCCCTCGAAGGTGAGATAACCGTCGTCGTCCTGCGTGACCAGGTCGCCCGTCGCCCACCACTCGCCCACGAACGGCTCCTCGTCGAGGTAGCGCCTGAAGAAGGTGGGGCAGCTTGGGACGTGGACCTCGAGCTCGCCGTCGGAAACGCGAATCCGGAACCCCGGCAGGGGCTTGCCCATCGAGCCCTCGCGGATCGGGTCGCCGGCCAGGTTCCCCGTCAGGTGACCCGTCTCGGTCTGGCCATAGCCGTCAGAGATGTCGCGGCCCACCGTTTCGCGGAAGGCCTCGATCGCCTCGGCGTTGAGGGGCTCGCCGGCCGACACCACGCGGCGCAGACCGGGGAGCGGCCGAAGCTGGGCTTGGGTGGCGAGCATCCGGTACTCCGTCGGGGTCTGGCAGAGGACGTTGACCCGCTCTTGCTCGATCAGCTCCAGGCGCTCGGCCGGATCGAAGCGGGCATCGTGGATCATCGCCGCGGCGCCGCACAGCCATGGAGCGACGAATGCGTTGCGGGCCGACTTCGACCAACCGCTTGCCGTCGTGCACCAGACGAGCTCGCCCTCCCGGGCTCCGAGCCAGTGCCGGGCCTGGGCGCGCTGGCCGGGCAGGTAGCGCTGACTGTGTACCGCCCCGCGCGGCTCGCCGGTGGTTCCGGACGTGAAGACGATCAGGGCGCCGTCGTCGGGACCCAGGTCGGCCGGGTCCACGGGTGGCTCCTGGGGACGCTCCTCGTCCATCACCATGGCCACGTCCGACATGGTCATCGTCGGCAGGCCCTCCGGAAGCTCACCGAGCGTCTCCTCCTCGGCAACGCAGAGGACGGCGTTCGCGGCCCGTACACGGAGCTCGATGTCACGGCGCCGAAGCTGCGTGCTGCAGGGCAAGGCGATCGCTCCCATTCGCCAGCAGGCCAGCATCGCCAGCACCCACTCCATTCGGTTGCCGACCACGATCATCACCACGGCGCCGCGGTCGACGCCACGGGCGGCGAATGCCCCCGACAGCCCGGCGCTGCGCGCGATCAGCTCCCCGAATGCCCACACTCGACGCTCGCCGTCGCGTGAGATCGCCACCAGGGCCGGCTTCGAGGCCGGGAACCGCTCCAGCACGTCCTCGATGAAGTTCACGGGCGCGTAGTCTGCCGACCGTGGAGAGCCAGCAACGGGTCGCGCTCGTCAGCGGGTCGAATCGGGGCATCGGGCGCGAGATCGCGAGGCAGCTCGGCGAGCTGGGGCATCGCGTCATCGTCACCGCCCGCGACCCAGCCGCGGCGAGGCGCACCGTCGAGGAGCTCTCGGACGGTGGCCGGCTGGACCTGCAAGGCGAGCAGCTGGACGTCGCTGACGCGGGTAGCGTCGAGCGCCTGGGCAAACGGTTGGAGGAGGAGCCCGGCCGCCTCGATGCCCTCGTCAACAACGCGGGCGACATGGGCCAGGTGGCCACGAACGTCTCGCAGGCGCCGCTCGATGACGCGCACCGGACGATGGAGACGAACCTGTTCGGCGCCTGGCGGCTCGTGCAGGCGACGCTGCCGCTGCTGCGCCACAGCGGGCACGGCCGAATCGTCAACGTGTCGAGCGGCGCCGGCCAGCTCTCCGACATGAACGGCGGCTATCCCGGCTATCGGATCTCGAAGACCGCCCTCAACGCACTCACTCGAATCCTCTCGAACGAGGAGGGCGCGAACGGGATCCTGGTCAACTCGATGTGCCCCGGCTGGGTGCGCACTCAGATGGGAGGCTCGGCGGCCCCCCGCTCCGTCGCGGAAGGCGCCGACACAGCGGTCTGGCTCGCCACCCTTCCCGACGACGGTCCGCAGGGAGGCTTCTTCCGCAATCGGAACCCCATCCCCTGGTGAGATCCCGTCGCGGTCGCGGTGGCCCGGCTCAGCTCCGCCTCAGCTCGGTGCCGTCGTAGAGCTTCTTGACCGCCACCGAGCCGTCCGGTGCGGCGTCCAGGCAGAGCTCGCACAGCACGCACTCGTCGAGGTTCGCGTCCACGATCTCGAGGCCTGACTCACCGGCCTTGAAGATATCGACCGGGCAGACCTCTTCCAGCTTCGCGGACAGCTCGCGGTCGCCGGCGACGACGTCGTCGACCTCGACGTCGATGAACACGCCGGTCAACTCCTGCGTCTCCGCCATCAGACCCGCGCCCCCAGCGTCTCCTTGACCCGATCGGGGATCTCGTCGATTCGCTCCACAACCGGGATTCCGGCGGCCTCGAGCCTGGCGATCTTCTCGGTCGCCGTGTCCTCGGCGCCCTCGACGATCGTGCCGGCGTGGCCGAAGCTCATGCCCTTCATCTCCTCGGAGTCCATGAAGCGGCCCGCCATGAAGGCGATGATCGGCAGCCGTGACTCGTTCTCCTTCACCCAATCGGACAACTGCGCCTCCATCCGCCCGCCGGGCTCGGTGTAGATGACGATCGCCTCAGTCTGCTTGTCGGCCTCGAACAGGGGCATCAGCTCGGCGTAGGTGGAGCCGATGATCGCGTCGCCGCCGATGGAGATCGCGGTCGACTGGCCCAGCCCTGCGGCGGTCAGCGTCGACGAGATCTCCGTGGTCATTCCGCCGCTTCGCGACATCACTCCCACCGCCCCAGGCGTGTAGGCCTTGGCCGCGTCCCTCGCCGGGCCGCCGATGCCGCCCATCTTGCAGACCTCCGGGACGATCACGCCGAGGCAGTTGGGGCCGATGATCCGCGCGCCGCGCATTCCCGCCAGCTCCACCATCTGCGCCACGTCGCGGCGCGGAATCCGCTCCGTGACGATCACGATCAACTCGACCCCCGCCTCCAGCGCCTCGAACACGGCGTCCTTCGTGAACGCTGGGGGAACCGTGACCACCGACCCGTTGGGCACATATCCGACCGCCTCTGTGACCTGCTGGACCGTGTCGAACACGGGCACGCCGTGGACCTCGCGCCCCTTGCGTCCGGGCGTCACCCCTCCGACCACCCGGGATCCGTAGTCCAGGCACTCCCGGGTCAGGTTGACCGCCTCGCGGCCGGTGATGCCCTGCACGATGAAGGTGAAGCTCTCGTCGAGAAGGACGCTCATCGTCCTTCACCTGACCCTGCCGCCCCCGGAGTCGCAGACGAGGAGGCGGCAGGATTTTGGATTTTGGCGACCGCTCGGCCCGCTGCTTCCCACATCGAGACGCTGCGATCGCAGTACTCGACGCCATAGCGCTCCAGGATCTTGAACCCCTCCTCCTCCCAGGCGCCCGGGATGCGGAAGATCGCGATGGTCTCGCCGGGATCCTTGCCCAGCTCGAGGCAGGCCTTGATCACGCCCCGCGCGACGATGTCGACGCGAGTGTTGGAGACGATGGACATCATCACGGCGATCTTCTCCACGCCCTCTTTGCGCAGCACCTCCCGCGCCAGGCCGCAGGCCTTGGCCACCGAGGGGTTCCCGCCGATCTCCGTGTAGTTGGCGGGGCTTCCGCCCTGGCTGCGGACCGCGTCGGTGAGCGTCAACGAGCCCCCGCCGGCGCCGATCACCAGCCCCAGGTTGCCCTGGAAGCCGTGGTCCTTGCCCTGGATCACGCCGCGGTGGTCTGCCGAGTCGATCGCCTTCACGTTGCGCTCGAACTCGCTGGGCTCGTATGGCTCCCGGGCTTCGTCTTCGGCAATCCCGAGCTCCTGGAGCAGCCCCCGCTGTCGCGGCCGCGCCTCGTTCTCCATCTCCATGTGGGCGTCCAGGGCGACGAAGCTTCCGTCCTCCAGGTGGGCAAGCGGGTTGATCTCGGCCATGGTCATGTCGCAGTCGCGCATCAGGGCTGCGAGCCGGGCGAGAATCGGCGTCGCGCGGTTCAGCTCCGACCCGGTGACCCCCGTCTGCGCGATCACCTGCTTGGCCTCGAAGTCCGAGATCGGCAGCAGGTTGGAGAGGTGGCCTCGCCCGACGTGCTCGGGGTGGCGCTCGGCGACCTCCTCGATGTCGATCCCTCCCATATCGCTGAACAGCATCAGCGGCCGCTTCTGGGTTCCGTCCCAGACGACGCCCGCGTAGTACTCCTGGGCGACCTCGGCCTTCGGATCGACCAGGACGCCACGCGGCATCTGTCCGTTGATCTCCAGCTCGAGGATCTCGGCCGCGTGCGCGGCCGCCTCGTCGGGGCTGTCGGCGAACTTGACGCCACCGGCCTTCATCCGCCCTCCGGTCAGGACCTGGGACTTGACGACCACGGAGCCGCCGATCTCCTCCGCCGCCGTGCGGGCCTCGTCGGGCGTGTTGCAGAAGCCGTATCTGGTCACCGGAATCCCCGCCCGCTCGATGATCTTCCGGGACTCGTACTCGTAGAAGCGCATCAGGGGGCGGGAAATCTAGCTTGCCAGGGGGCCGACTGCGGGCAGGCACGAGGACGACCTGAGCCAGCTCCGAGTACAGCTGGCGCCGCCATCCGGCCGGGTGCGAAACAATGCCCTCACGTCCGGGATCGCCTTTCCGGGCGTTTGCCGTTCGGGAAACGAGAAAGAGGAGTTGAGCCGACCCTTGACCAAGAGCACCGCCTCCACGGAAGCCCTGACAAAGAACAAGAAGCTGATCGCATGGGTCGAGCAGTTCGCCGCCCTCACCGAGCCCGACTCAATCCACTGGTGCGACGGCTCCGTGGAGGAGTACGACCACCTCTGCCAGACCCTGATCGAGAGCGGGACCTTCGAGAAGCTTTCTGAGGTCAAGCGGCCGAACTCCTATCTGGCTCGCTCCGACCCGGACGACGTGGCCCGGGTCGAGGATCGCACGTTCATCTGCTCGGAGCGCGAGGACGACGCCGGTCCAACCAACAACTGGCGCGAGCCCGCCGAGATGCGCGAGATCCTCGAGGAGCTGTTCAAGGGGTCAATGCGCGGGCGCACGCTCTACGTGGTCCCCTTCTCGATGGGCCCGCTGGGCTCGCACATTGCCCACATCGGCGTCCAACTCACGGATTCCGCCTACGTCGCCGCCTCGATGCGAATCATGACCCGAATGGGCAAGGACGCTCTGGACGTATTGGGCAACGACGGCGAGTTCGTCCCGTGCCTGCACTCGCTCGGGGCTCCGCTTGCCGACGGACAGGAGGACGTCCCGTGGCCCTGCGACGCCGACAACAAATACATCATCCACTTTCCTGAGACGCGAGAGATCTGGTCCTACGGCTCCGGCTACGGCGGCAACGCGTTACTCGGCAAGAAGTGCTTCGCGCTGCGGATCGCCTCGGCGATGGCGCGCGACGAGGGCTGGCTTGCCGAGCACATGCTGATCCTCAAGCTCACCTCGCCGGCCGGCAAGGTGAAGTACGTGGCCGGCGCCTTCCCGTCGGCCTCGGGCAAGACGAACCTGGCGATGCTGATCCCCACGCTCGAGGGCTGGACCGCCGAGACGATCGGCGACGACATCGCCTGGATGAAGTTCGGCGAGGACGGTCGCCTGTACGCCGTCAATCCCGAGGCGGGCTTTTTCGGCGTCGCGCCGAACACCAGCCACAAGACGAATCCCAACGCGATGGAGACGATCGAGCGAAACACGATCTTCACCAACTGCGCGCGCACCGACGATGGCGACGTCTGGTGGGAGGGGATGACCGGTGAGCGACCTGACCATGCGGTCGACTGGCATGGGAACGACTGGACCCCGGACTCCGAAGAGCCCGCCGCGCACCCGAATGCGCGGTTCACAACACCCGCCTCTCAGTGCCCCTCGATCGCCCCCGAATGGGAGGACCCCGACGGAGTACCGATCGACGCCTTCCTATTTGGCGGGCGCCGGGCGAGCACGGTGCCCCTGGTCACCGAGGCGTTGGACTGGAAGCACGGCATCTTCCTCGGCGCCACGATGTCGGTGGAGACCACCGCCGCAGCCGCGGGCGAGGTTGGCAAGCTCCGTTTCGATCCGATGGCGATGCTGCCGTTCTGCGGCTACAACATGGCGGACTATTTCCGTCACTGGCTGCGGATGGGGGGGACGCACGATCCCCAGAAGCTGCCGCGAATATTCCTCGTCAACTGGTTTCGCAAGGATGACGACGGCACCTTCATCTGGCCTGGGTTCGGCGACAACAGCCGAGTTTTGGAGTGGATTTGTCGCCGCTGTGATGGCGAGGGGGAAACGGTTGAGACCGCGATCGGGCTGGTTCCGGCCGAGGGACAGCTCAACACGGAAGGCCTCGACATCTCCGCCGATCAGATGGCAGAGCTCCTGCGGGTCGACCCAGAGCTCCTCCGCGAGCAGCTCCCGCAGGTCAAGGAGCATCTGGCCCGGTTCGGCGACCGTCTGCCGGACGAGGTCCAGGCGCAGCTCGCCGCGCTCGAGCGGCGGGTTGCTGGTTAGAGCTCGTACGCCTTCGCCAGCTCTGGGTCCTTCTGCGCCAGCATCTCGGCGAGCGTGACCATCACCTTGCACTGCTTCCAGGTCGCGTCGTCCTGCATCTTGCCGTCGATCATGTGGACGCCCCGGCCGTCCGGGATCGCCTCCAGCACCTTCTTGGCGAACTTGACCTCGTCCGCAGGAGGGCTGAAGACCTTCTTCGCGATCTCGATCTGAGCGGGGTGCAGCGACCAAGCGCCCACACAGCCGAGCAGGAAAGCGGCCCGGAACTGGGTCTCGCAGCCCTCGGTGTCCTTGATGTCGCCGTAGGGCCCGTAGAACGGCAGGATGCCGGCCGAAGTGCAGGCGTCGACCATGCGGGCGATCGAGTAGTGCCACGGATCCTGCTGGGCGGTCCTCCGTGGAGCGTCGGGATTTTCAGGGTCGGGATCCTCGATCACCTGGTAGGCGGGATGGCCTCCACCGACCCGGGTCGTCTTCATGCGCCGGAAGGCAGCCAGGTCGGCCGGCCCGAAACTCATCCCCTGCATCCGCGGGCTGGCGGTCGCGATCTCCTCGAGGTTGACGACGCCCAGGGAGGTCTCGAGGATGGCGTGAACCAGGATCGCGCGCTCGAGCCCCACCTTCGCCTCGAGCTGGGCGAGCAGGCGGTCCACATAATGGATGTCCCAGGGCCCCTCGACCTTGGGGACCATGATCACCTCGAGCTTGTCGCCGACCTCGGTGACCAGGCGCAGGAGGTCGTCGAGCACCCAGGGGCTCTCGAGCGAGTTGACCCGGGTCCAAAGCGCCGTGTCGCCGAAGTCTGTCGCCTTCGCGATCTCGATCAGGCCCTCGCGAGCCGCCTCCTTGCGATCCGCCGCGATCGCGTCCTCGAGGTTGCCCAGCAGGATGTCGGCCTGCGCGGCCATCCCCGGCACCTTGGCCGCCATCTTCTCGTTCGAGGGGTCGAAGAAGTGGATCATTCGCGATGGCTTGACCGGGATCTCGGCCGGCGGCTGGGGCGCCCCGATGGCCAGCGGATGTCCGAATTGGCGTGGGTTCCTCACAATCCAAGCCTAGTGTCTAGGGCCCAAGCCCGGCTGATCGCAGCGCGGCCTCGCGATCGAGGTTGAACTCGACCCGGACCAGGCGACCGTCGCGTAGCCACCAGACCGCTGCACCTTGGGCCACCAGCTCCGGGCCGCCTCCCACCGGCGTGCCGAACTGGCGCACGCAGGTCACCAGAACGCCATCCGACTCGATCACCTCATCGATCTCCATCCGAAAGCTCTCGTAGGGAGCGAGCCAGTCCCTCCAACCGTCGATCAAGGCGGCCACGCCCCGATAGTCGATCCGAAAGGACTGGTCGGGCCCGATCATGGCGCTGGCAAGGTCGGGAACCGCGACGGTCTCTATGGCCGAGGTCAGTCGCTCGATGGCCAACGTGTTGTCGGGGGTCAGCGGCGCTTCGGCTGTCGGAAAGGCGGCGAGCACCGGGCCCAGTGTCTCGAGCGCGGAGACCATGCGGCTCAGTATCCCCAAGTGGCTCGCCGCGTCAGCTCGCGGGTATCCTTGCCACCCGCCGGCCGCCAACTGCCGCCGGCCTCAGCCCGACGACTACCAGGAGCCATGGCCGTAGCCGCCGACACCTACACGCAGAAGACCGACGAGCAAAGGGCGATCACCGAGATGGTGCGCCAGTTCGCCGATAACGAGATCATTCCCGTGGCCGAGGAATACGACCACGAGGACAAGTTCCCGGAGCCGATCGTCGAGCAGATGAAGGAGCTGGGGCTCTTCGGGGTGACGATCCCCGAGGAATACGGGGGCATGGGGCTTGACCTGACGACCTACGCGATGATCGTGGAGGAGCTATCGCGGGGCTGGATCTCGATCTCCGGGGTGGTCAACACCCACTTCATCGGCTCCTACCTGTTGATGAAGTTCGGCACCGAGGAACAGAAGGACCACTTCCTGCCGAAGATGGCGACCGGTGAGATCCGAGCCGCGTTCTCGCTCTCCGAGCCGGAGGTCGGATCCGATGTGCAGGGCATCAAGTCGACGGCCAAGAAGGCGGACGACGGGAGCTGGGAGCTCAACGGCCAGAAGATGTGGGTCACGAACGGCCTGCTGTCCGGCGTCGTGTTCGTGCTCGCCAAGAGCGATCCCAAGGCCGATCCCCGGTACAAGGGCATGACCTGCTTCATCTGCGAGAAGGAGCCGGGTGCGGACAAGGTCCCGGGGCTGACGATCCCGCCGAAGATCAAGAAGATGGGGTACAAGGGGGTGGAGTCGACCGAGCTCGTCTTCGACGGATTCGCGGTCTCCGAAGACCGGGTCCTCGGGGGACCGGACGGGGTCGGCCAGGGCTTCGTCCAGATGATGGACGCGCTCGAGGTCGGCCGGGTGAACGTGGCGGCTCGGGGGGTGGGGGTTGCCCAGCGTGCCCTGGAGCTCGCGCTGCGCTACAGCCAGGAGCGGAAGGCGTTCGGGAAGCCGATCGCCCAGCATCAGGCGATTAGCTTCAAGCTCGCCGAGATGGGGACGCGGGTGGAGGCCGCACGGTTGCTGACGATGAAGGCGGCCCGGCTAAAAGACGCCGGCGAGCGGTCCGACCTGGAGGCGGGGATGGCGAAGCTGTTCGCGTCCGAGTCCGCCAAGGAGAACGCCGAGGAGTGCCTCCGAATTCACGGCGGGTACGGGTATTCGAAGGAGTACGAGATCGAGCGGATCTACCGCGACGCCCCCTTGCTCCTGATCGGCGAGGGCACTTCCGAGATCCAGAAGATGGTGATCGGGAGGAAGCTCCTGGAGCGAAACAAGATCTGATGCGATGGCGCGCCCGGCGGAGCTGATCGCCATCGCCGTACGGAACCTCGAGCGTGAGGTTCCGGCGCTCGGCCCGCTGAAGCTGGTCGTGCGGCTGGAGCTGCGCGGGCGGGGCGACGTGCAGGTGTTCCGGGTCCGCCTGCCGGGCCCCGAGGTGACCAAGGGCGAGCCCGACGACGCCCGGGTGCAGGTAGCCCTGTCACGTTCGCAGTTCAACCAGCTCGCTGAGAAGGGAAAGCTGGACGACTGGCGTGACGCCTACGAGAGCGGCCACATCAGGGTCGGGGGGGATCCCGAGATCCAGAAGCTGATCGGCACCGTGATCGAGCGGCATATGGCGCGCACTAGGCTGAGGAAGGCTCACTAGGATCGCGGCCCATGAGCGACACCCAGACCCACGAGCTGATCACCGACCAGGCCGACAGGGAGGCCTCGGGCGCCCATCCCTACGGTCGCTACCTGGAGGAGTTCGAGGTGGGCGCCGTCTACAAGCACTGGCCGGCGAAGACCATCACCGAGGCTGAGGACCACTTGTTCTGCCTGCTGACGATGAACCACCATCCGCTGCACCTGAACGACGTCTACGCCTCCAAATCCCAGCAGGGGAAAAACGTGGTCGCCGGCCCGTTCGTCTACTCCCTGGTCTTCGGCATGACGGTCGGCGACGTCTCCGGCAAAGCAATCGCAAACCTGGCGACCGACGAGCTCAGCCACCCCGCACCCGTGTTCCACGGCGACACCCTGTTCGCCGAGTCGGAGGTGCTTGACGTGCGAGCCTCGGAGTCGAAGCCTGACCGGGGCGTAGTCCGAGTTCACACCCGGGCCTACAAGCAGGACGGGACCCTGGTCGCCGAGTTCAAGCGCGCCGTGCTGGTGCCGCGAAGCCCCGAGGCGATGGAGGGTCCGGCCTCCGGAGCGAAGAGCCCGGGCAAGTAGCCGCCGGGCCTCGTTCCAAGCCTCGCTCACCGATGTGGGATGAGCTTGTCCGTGACCGTGGCGGCGCGGCGATCAACTCGCTTGCCGAGGCCGACGCCGCCCAGCTGGCCGGCGCTCGTTTCGTCGCGGTGCCCAGCGTCGACGAGGCGGTCCTGCCGGCTGTCGCAGCGCTGGAGCCCGCCCAGGCGGCGGCCCTCCTGACCCTGGGCGATACCGGGCCTCTGGTGACCCGCGCCCCCTACGCCAACCGCTTCCTGGAGCGCCTCCAGGCGAGCCAGGCCCAGGCCTACCTGCTGAAGGAGGGCCGCGTCGGGGGCGCGGACCCAGAGGCCTCGGTCGAGATCAGGCAGGAACACGCGACCGCAATCCTCAACGCGATCTTCTCCGGCGCCATCGAGTGGGAGCGTGACCCCGACTTCGGGTACCGGGTGGCGGTGGAAGTGCCCGGCATCGACGGCCGTGACCGCTTCCTGCTCATCCCTCGCTTCCTCTATGCACGCACGGGGCGGGTGTACGACTACGCTGCCCTGGTTCCCGAGCGCAAGCGCGACTGGGTCGCGCGGCTCGAGGCGCTCGAGGGCCTCAACCCCGCAATCGTCGACGCGGTTCGCTAGTGCGCTAGATCAGCTCGGCGACGGCGTCGAGGGCTGCGTCGAAGTCGGATCTCGGCACCCCGCCCACACAGGGCGAGACCGCGCCCGCCTCCCGGTATCCATTCACCGCGGCCGTGACCTCATCGGCGTTGCCGATGCCGGCGAGCGCGCCGAGCATCTCGTCCGACAGCCCAGCCTTGGCGCGGTCCACGTCGCCGGCCTGCATCCCCTCGTCGAAGGCGGCGAGCTCGGCGCCGAAGCCGGAGCCCTCCAGCATCGCGCGGTAGAAGGGCAGCGAGGCGTAGGTGACCAGGTCCTGGCGCATCGCTGCGCGGATCGCTTCCGCATCGTCGGTGAGCGCCACTGGGACCGCCGCCACGACGTCGAAGCCCGCGAGCGACTTGCCGGCCCGCTCGCGGCCCGCGGTGACCTCGGGAACGACCACGTCGCGGATGTAGGCCGGGCAGCAGAGCCAGAGCATCACACCGTCGGCGATCTCGCCGGCCAGGCGCAGCATGTTGGGCGAAAGCGCGGCAACGTAGATCGGCAGCTCCGGCCGCGGCTCATAGCCCATGAACTGAAAGCTCGTGTTGAAGAACTCCCCTTGAGGCGGCGGCTCACCGCGCAGGATCGCGCGCACGATGCCCACGTACTCGCGCATTTGTGCCACCGGCTTCGAGATCTGGGCGCCGTACCAGTTCTCGACCGTGACCTGATGGGAGACGCCCAGCCCCAGGACCATGCGGCCGCCCGAGAACTCGTCGATGGTCGCCGCGGTCTGCGCCATCGCCACGGGCGTGCGGGCGAAGATCGGCGCCACGCCGGTGCCGAGCCGGATCCGCTGGCTGACCGAGGCGTAGGCCGTCAGCAGCGTGAGTGCTTCGCGACCGGCGAGCTGCGTCGTGTAGACCGCATCGAAGCCGAGCCGGTCGGCGCGCTCCACGCGGTGGAGCGCCTTCTCGAGCGACTTCCCGGCGGAGATGAAGGCGCCGATGCCCGGCATGGGCAGGACTTATATCGGGCCGCTGCTAATGGGCCTCGTCGGCGGCGTGGGCGGGCGGCCGCGATTCCTCCGCCAGCGAGGTGATCTCGAGGGTGCCACGGGCCGAGGCCTCCAGCACGTCGATGGCCTCCTGCTCCGAGCGCGCGTAAAGCTCGACCAGCAGGTGAACCACGATGCGATCGGAGTCGTGCTTGTGGAAGCGAACGTGGGTGAAGAACTCCCGCGTGCCCGACTCGCCCAGCGAGCCGAAGGTGAGGCTGTCGGTCGCTTCGGGGCCGGAGCAGGTCTCGATCTGGTCCTGGTCCACGGTCACCGTGCACGAGGCGACGAACGGTTTGCCCGCCACCATTCGCTCCCAGCGGTCCTCCACCGGGACCACCCGCCCGTCCTCGACGGTCAGGTGGGGCTGGTCGTGCATGCAGTCGAGGCACTGGACCACGGCCTCCTGGATCTCCTCGACCCGATCGGCCGCCTCGCCGCTCTCTTGATCGACCTTGAGGATGGCGTCGTAGTGAACCTGGGCCTCGAGCCGCTGCGACCAGCAGCGGTAACAGCGAAGCCATGCGCTCTGCTCGCCAGAGAAGCCGTCGTTCATGTCCATTCAGCCTAGCCCCCGGCTCAGGGTAGCTCGCCGCGGAGCAGGCAGTACGAGGCAGCGTCGCGCCGCACTCCCCTATGCAACGGGTACGCGCGACGCACGCCCTCGAAGCTGATCGAAGGATCGCCCGCTTGCGGCCCGACCACTAGAGGCCGGACGGGAAGATCGCCGGTGGCTCCGTCGGGAACGATCCCGGCTCGCCGTAGCCGACGACGATGTTGGCGTGCTCGTGCATCACGTAGTCGACGGGGTCCTTGACCCGCTCGCCATTGACGTAGACCAGCAGCCGCTTGCCACCGCCGGACTCATACGGCCCGAGGCGGTCGTTCGTGAACTTGACTCCCCAGACGGCGAAGAACTGACCGATCGTGAACGGGTACTCCCGGTCGGCCTCCATATGGACGATCCCGCTGGTGTCGTGTGTATGCAGCGGCGAGAAGACGCCGGTCGACTGGTCCAGGCCGATGTTGGCAGGCACGGTCACGGCCTTCCCATTCACGTACACGTGGATCAGGGAGTGAATGTGGAAGATCTCCTCGTTCAGGCCCGGCAGCCCCATTGCCTGGAGGCGCTCCGCCAGGTGCGCGTACTCGGGGCGCCATGGAGGCGGGGTCGTCTGTACCCCGACCTCGGCGCCGGCCGGCACGGAGTTCCGCGCGTAGGTCTGCGCGGTGTCGCTGGAGCTGCCCCCGCCGCCAGACGCCACCGCGATCACGCCGGCGACGGCCGCGGCGACCAGGATCGCCCCCGCGAAGAGGATGGCGCCCCGTCGCCGGCGCGCATCGGCTTTCGCATCCGCTTCATGGCGGGCAATCCGCTCTCGGCGCAGGCGCTCCTTCTGGTCGCGACGACTGCTCATGAGGCTGCGGCAGCGTACAGGCGCCACTTCCCCGGGACACCCTTCAACTCGTGCTCGCCGCGCTCGGTGAACTCGAGATCCGCGCCGACGACGAGGTCCCTGACCGTGCTGGAGACCAGCACCTCGTTGGCGCCCGCAATGGCTCCCACCCGGGCGCCGATGTTCACTGCCATCCCTCGCACGTCGTCGCCGTCGAGCTCGCATTCGCCTGTGTGAAGCCCGGCGCGCAGCTCCAAGCCGTGTGCGGAGATGCCATCGCGGATCGCGCAGGCGCACTCGATCGCCCGCGCGGGGCCGTCGAACGTTGCGAGAAAGCCGTCTCCGAGGGTCTTGACCTCCCGCCCGCGGTAGCGATCGAGCTGACGGCGGGTGAGCTCGTCGTGGCGGGCGATCAACTCCCGCCAACGCCGGTCCCCGGCGTCCGCGGCACGTCGGGTCGAGTCCACCAGGTCGGTGAACATCACCGTCGCCAGCACTCGGTCAAGCGGCCGAGCGTGACGTGTCCCGGTCAGGAACTCCTCCATCTCGTCCACGATCGGCTCGAAATCCCCGGTGAACGGAACGTGATCCGTACCCTCGAACTCGACCATTCGGGCATCCGGAATCCTCTCGGCCATCAGCCGCGCGCCCTCGACGGGGGCGACCAGGTCGCCGGTGCGGTGCAGGATCAGGGTCGGAACCCGGATCGTCGGCAGGACCGGACGCACGTCGATCTCGTACAGGGCTGCCATCACCGCCCGGGCCATCGCCGGGCTGGCGCCCGCTCGCTGGAACCTGCCCCAGACCCCCTCCATGGCCGGATCGCCGGCCGTGCTGGGGGCGAAGATCTCCAGGAGCGACCCGTCACCCCACCTGGCGGAAACGTCGGCGAGCACGAGCTCGATCTGCTCGTCGGTCGCTCCCCACGAGATGTCGGAGTCGGTGCGGAAGCGCGGGGTGGACCCGTACAGCACGAGTGCCGAGGTCCGGTCTGGGTAGGTGGCGGCGAACAGCACGCTTGCGGGGCCACCCTCCGAGATCCCGTATAGCGCCGCGCGCTCGACCTCCGCGGCGTCCATCACGGCCTGCATGTCGTCCATGCGCTGCTCCAACGGCGGCGGGCCGGCCACAGGGTCGGAGAGGCCGGTCCCGCGCTTGTCGAACATGACCACGCGCGCGAAGGAGGCGAGACGCTCCAACAGGTCGGGAACCTGCGGCATCTCCCAGTAGTGCTCGATGTTCGAGACGAAGCCGGGGACGAAGACCAGATCGAGGTCGCCTTCGCCGAAGACCTGGTAGGCGATGTGCGAGTCTCCGCTGAGCGCGTACCGGGTGCGCGGCGGTTGGGGCATCCGGATCAGGCGGGCTGGGACGTCGTCGCCTCGGCCCGCTCGCTCACCAGCTCCGCGATCTCACGCATGATCCGGTTCAGGTCGAAGTCCTTGGGGGTATAGACGCGGGCCACGCCCCCGTCGAGCAGGGCCTGGGCGTCGGCGGCGGGGATGATGCCGCCGACCACAACCGGAACGTCGAGCTCCTGCTCGCGCAGGAGCCGCACGGTCTCGGGGATCAGCTGGAGATGGGAGCCGGAGAGGATCGAGAGGCCGACGACGTCAACGTCCTCGTCGCGTGCCGAGGCGGCGATCTGCTCGGGCGTCAGCCGGATCCCCTGGTAGATCACCTCCATGCCCACATCCCGGGCGCGGACGGCGATCTGCTCGGCGCCGTTGGAATGCCCGTCGAGTCCGGGCTTGCCGACGAGGATGCGCAGCCGGTGGCCAAGGCGCTCGGAGAGCTCGCCGACGCGGGCACGGGTGGCAGCCAAAAGGTCGCCGTCAGCGGTCTCGGCTGAGGCCCCGACCCCGGTCGGAGCGCGGTAGTCGCCGAACACGTCGCGCAGGACGCCCGCCCACTCGCCCGTGGTGACGCCCGCTTTCGCCGCCTCAATTGTGGCCGGCATGATGTTCGCCGACTCGTCGCGTGCGACCTCGGCGAGCCGGGCGAGCGCATGATCGACGGCGCCCTGATCGCGCTCGGCCCTCCATCGCTCGAGGGCCTCTATGCGCTCGCGCTCCACCTCGGGATCGGGCGTGAGGATGCCGCTGTCGGCTCCGGCGGTGAGCGGCGAGTCCTCCGTCTCCGTGTAGCTGTTCTGGCCCACCACCTTGATCTCGCCGCGCTCGATCTTGGCCACCCGGTCGCGGTGGGACTCGACCAGGCGCGCCTTCATATACGGCACGGCCTCGACAGCCCCGCCGAGCTCGGAGACCGTGGCCATCTCCGCGCGCGCCCCTTCCGACAGCTCCGCGACCAGGCCGTCCATCACCTCGGACCCCTCGAAGATGTCCGGGTAGTCGAGCAGGTCGGTCTCGTTGGCGAGGATCTGCTGAATCCGCAGGCTCCACTGCTGGTCCCACGGCCGTGGCAGGCCGAGCGCCTCGTTCCAGGCGGGGAGCTGGATCGCCCGGGCGCGGGCGTCGCGGCCGAGGGTCACCGCGAGCGCCTCCAGCACGATCCGCGGCACGTTGTTCTCGGGCTGCGACTCGGTGAGGCCCAGCGAGTTGACCTGCACCCCGTAACGCAACCGCAGGTACTTCGGCTCGCTGACGTCATAGCGCTCGCGCCCGATGTCCTCCCACAGGCGGGCCATGGCCCGCAGCTTGGCGTGCTCCTCGATGAACTTCACGCCGGCGTTCACGAAAAACGAGATCCGGCCGAAGACCCGCGGAAAGTCGGCGTCGGACACCTGGCCGCGCCGCTTCGTCTCGTCCAGCACGGCGATCGCCGTGGAGAGCGCATAGGCGATCTCCTGCACCGGGGTCGCGCCCGCCTCCTGGAGGTGGTAGCTGCAGACGTTGATCGGGTTCCAGCTCGGCGCCTCGTTGACCGTGAACGCCACCGTGTCGGCGATCAGCCGCATGGAGGGCTCCGGCGGGAAGGCGTACGTGCCCCGCGACAGGTACTCCTTGATGATGTCGTTCTGGGTCGTGCCGGTGAGCGCTGCGCGCTCCACCCCGTTCTCCTCGGCGACCGTGACGTACAGGGCCAGCAGCCAGGCGGCGGTGGCGTTAATCGTCATCGAGGTGTTCATCTCGTCCAGCGGGATGCCGTCGAGCAGCGTGTGCATGTCGCCCTTGTGGACGATCGAGACGCCGACCTTTCCCACCTCGCCGCGGGCCAGCGGGTGATCGGGGTCATACCCCGTCTGCGTGGGCAGGTCGAAGGCTACGGAGAGGCCGGTCTGGCCCTTGGCCAGATTTCGGCGGTAGAGCTCGTTCGAGCGCCGCGCGTCGGAGTGGCCCGCGTAAGTCCGCATCACCCAGGGCCGGTCCGGCTCCGGGAGACGGTGGTGGGTCATGCCCAGATTCTACGATCGGATGGGAGGAGGCTGGAGACAACGAAGCTGATCGATTGCATGCACCTCGGCCGGGACCGCGTGATCGGTGCCTACGAGATGGAGGGCCTGATCGTCGATCCAGGCCCCTCGTCGTGCCTGGAGGCCCTGCTCGCCGGCCTCGACGGCGAGCCGCGGGCGCTGCTGCTCACGCACATCCACCTCGACCATGCGGGCGCCTCGGGCTCGCTTGTCCGCCGCTTTCCGAAGCTGCGCGTTTACGTGCACGAGGCCGGGGCGCCACACCTGGTCGACCCGGCGAAGCTGCTGTCAAGCGCGCGCCGGCTGTACGGGGACGAGATGGAGCGTCTCTGGGGCGCGGTGGCCGCGGTGCCGGCGTCCAACGTCGTCGCGCTGGGTGGGGGAGAGCGGGTCGAGGGATTTCGGGTTGCGTATACCCCGGGCCACGCCAGCCACCACGTCGCCTACCTACACGAGGCGACCGGTGAGGCTTATGTCGGGGACGTGGCAGGCGTCCGCATCCCTCCGCTTCAGTACACGGTCGCGCCGACGCCGCCGCCGGACATCGACCTGGAGGCGTGGGAGCGCTCGCTGCAGACGGTTGCCGACTGGGGCCCGCAGCGGCTCTGCCTGACTCACTTCGGTCGGGTGGACGACGTCGAGCGCCAGCTCGAACGCGTGCGGGAGGGGCTTCGCACAAACGCGGAGCGCGCCCGCCAGGGCGACCGGGAGCGGTTCCTGGCCGAGCTGGAGGCCGAGATCGAATCCGAAGCCGACGAGGAGGTGGCTGAGCGGCAGCGTCAGGCGGCCCCTGCGGAGCAACTGTGGCTGGGGCTGGAGCGCTATTGGAGAAAGCGCTCGTAACCAGGTTGCGGGCACTTGGCTACCCTGCACGGACCTCGCATGGGCCCTCACCGCCGCAGAACATCGGTCGTTGCCTTGCTCACCGCGGCTTTTGCACTCGGCCTCATGGCCGCCGTCGCGCTGGCCGGGGTCACGGTCTACAAGAACAACTTCTCGAGTCAGTCCGAGGCCAAGGAGCTTCGCCACTCGAGCGGCAAGCACTGCGCCAAACGATGGAGGCACAAGGCGAAGGCGGTGCGGGTGCAACGGAATGCGGGAGCGGGGACCTGCGGATATCGGCCGGCGGTGGAGGGTGACAGCAGCGGCCCTGATCACGACTTTCGCGCCAAGCTGAAGCTGTTGAAGGCAACGCCGAAGGGCCTCCGGGGAAGCGCCTACTTGACGATTGCCGTTCGATCCGGCAAGGACGTGGGGTACGAGCTTCGAATCTTCCCGAAACGGCACAAGTTCGAGCTTCGCCGCACTCCGTCGGGCGGCGGGGCTGGCTTCCCGGCCACGGGCCGCAGTCAGGCGATCAAGGGGGTCGACAAGCCGAACCGCGTGCGCCTGAAGGCGGGCGGCAACAAGGTCACGGCGAGGGTTAACGGCACGCAGCTGGCCAAGGTGACCGACTCGAATGCGGGTCAGGTCGACGGGCGCAAGCTCGAGGTGGGCGTCGGGAGCACCAGGCGCTCCCACAAGCGGATCGTGGCCACGTTCGACAACCTGAAGCTGCTGGTGCCGAACCCCTAACGGCTCAGTGGATACCGAGACGCTCGAGCGCCCCCGCACCGGCGGTCCCGGGTCGGGGCTCGGCGGCAACTGGCTGGTGATCGTCCTCAACGACGATCACAACACCTTCGACCACGTCGCCAAGACGCTCGCGCGGGTGATCCCGGGCGTGACCGTCGAGGAGGGCTACCGGTTCGCCGACCGGATCCACACGAGCGGCCGGGCGGTCGTCTGGACGGGGCCGAAGGAACCGGCCGAGCACTACTGGGAGCAGCTCGAGGCCGCGGGGCTCACCATGGCTCCCCTCGAGCAGCACTGACATCGGTTACTCCGAGAGGCCGGCGGCTTCGAGGGCGTCCTCTCGTCTGGGAAATATCTCGAGACGAGTTGCCTTTCCCTCGCGCATCGTCCAAAGGTGGCCGATTCGGTTCTCTACAACGGCCGTGCTGCCCGCGGGCCTCAGCTGCACGCGAAGGTAGACGGCAATTCGGTCGCCGCGCTGAAAGAACTCCTCGGGTTCGATTGTGATCTCCTCGAACGGGGCGAACAGGTCCTCGAAGAACCGCCTGGCCGCCTGGGCACCACGATAGGTCCCAGGGCTGGGAGTCCGGCCTGCCGTCTTCAGCTCGAACTCCGGATGAGCGAAGCGAGTTGGCGTATCCCAGTCGCCCCTGCTGAAGGCTTCATATCCAGAACGCAGCGTGTCTATATCCGCCTGCGACACCGCGCGCGCAGTATCGCGCGCCCACGTGTAACCGGAGTGCTACTTCGACGGAGCCTCGACGCCCGAGGCATCGACCGCCACGGTGTGCCAGCTCGACGCGAGCGGCTTGTTGAAGTAGTTGAGGGCGGCCTCGCGCAGGGAGGTGATCTCGTCCGAGTACCAGTAGCGCTCGAAGTCCGCGTGGTCGTCCCAGACGGTTACCTGGCGGAAGTGGAGCGGGTCATCGACGTCCCTGGTCAGCTGGCACGACTTTGCGCCGAAGGCGAGCGCGCGGTCGAGGGCAGGCCTCCAGATCTCCAGCCATCGCTCGGCCCGGAAGGGGTGGATGTGCCAGTCGATGTAGTTGAGGTCGGCCACCCGGATCGGCTAGACGGCCACTAGGTCCCGACCTCGGCGCGGATCGCACCCGGCCCCTCGGTGTGCTTGCCCTCCTCCTCGTCGGTGGCGCCGACCATGATCGAGATCTTTCCGAGGTGCTTGTTCTCGTGCAGGAGCTGGTGCGCCTCCGGCACCCCCTCGAAGCCCATCGCCTGCCATAGCACCGGCCGGATCTTGCCCTCGGCCATCAGCTGGTTGGCGCGCATGCACTCGTAGGCGTTCGCGAAGTGGGAGCCCAGGATCTCCTTTTGGCGCATCCACAGGTAGCGGACGTCGAAGTCCAGGTTGTAGCCGGAGGTCGCCCCGCAGATCACCACCTTGCCGAACGGCTTCACGACCAGCACCGAGGTCGGGAAGGTCGCCTGGCCGACGTGCTCGAACACGATGTCCGGCGCGTCGCCGAGGATCTCCTTCACCCGCTTGGCGAACCCGCGCGAGGCCTTGAAGCGCTCCTTCTCCTCCTCGGGCGACTCGCCGCCCTTGCGCATCATGCCGGCGAACTCGCCGCGGTTGATGAAGTCGACAGCACCGAGCTTCTTGACCAGCTCTCCCTTCTCGTCCGAGGAGACGACGCCGACCGCGTTCGCGCCCGACGCCGCGCAGAGCTGGGTGGCGAACACGCCGAGGCCGCCGGCGGCGCCCCAGATCAGCACGTTGTGGCCCGCCTGGAGCCGGCACCGGTCGATCAGCATCCGGTAGGCGGTGAAGTAGGTGAGGCCGTAGGCCGAGGAGTCGACCCAAGAGAGGTTCTCGGGCTTCGGCAGAAGCTGCTGCGCCTGGACCTTGGTGAACTGGGCGAACGATCCCCAGGTGGTCTCGTATCCCCAGATCTGCTGGCTCGGGGCGGCGAGCGGATCGAGGCCGTGCACCTCGACGTCCTCGTAGGAGGCCTGGTTGCAGTGGATCACCACCTCGTCCCCGGGCTTCCACTTGGTGATCCCCTCGCCGACCTTCCAGACCACCCCGGAGGCGTCGGAGCCGCCGATGTGATGCCCCCACTCGGGGTGGTCCCCGTAGTTGAACACCGAGACGGGCTTGCCGAGCGATGCCCAGACGTTGTTGAAGTTGACGCCCGCCGCCATCACGCGGACGATCACCTCGAAGGCGCCCGGCTCCGGAAGCTCGACCTCCTCGAGCTGGAAGGCGTCCTTGGGCTCTCCCTCGCGCTCGGCCCGGATCACCCAGGCGGCCATCTCTTTTGGCACCTCGCCCGGCTCGACGTCGAGCTTCGAGACCTCTGATACGTCCACAGCCACTGCGGGCGGGATCCTACCGTCAGGTTCACGTCCGGCGTCCCGACTACTTTCGTGAGTTCCCATGGAAGCATCGGAGAAGCCCCAGCTACCACTCGACCAGGCGCCCGGCGACAGCGAGGGCGTCGTGCGGGCGCTCGACGACCGGCTGGTGATCGAGCGCCTCACCGTCAGTGACGAGAGGGCTGCGCGCGTGGTCCGCGAGCGGGCCGAGGCCGGCCAGCAGCCGGCGCGCACGGTCTCCGACGCGATCGAGATCGGCGCCCGGGTTCTGGACCGAGAGGACGTTGGGGCGGAGGTCGATTATGTGCGCGCGGAGTTCGAGCGCGCCTCGGGCGAGGCCCGAAGCCACCTGATCGAGCAGTCGCGCGGCGTGGTGGAGGAGATCCAGCGCCAGTTCGAGCGCGCCTTCTCGGCCGAGGGGGGCTCGCTGGCGCGAGCCTTCGGCGAGTTCGAGGACGGGCTCGCGGAGCAGATCGCGGCGAACTTCGGCGCCGATCGCTCGACCGCCGTCCAGCATCAGATCAAGGAACAGGTCTCCAAGCTGGTCGAGGAGCGCCTCCAGATGCTGGTCAGGCACTTCGCCTCCGACGACGCGGCCAATCCGTTCGCCGACGCCAAGCGGGCCATCTCCCAGGCCGTGGTGGAGTCCACGCGGCGCCAGGAGGCACGCGTGCAGGCGGTCGCCGAGGCGCTCCAGCGCGTGGAGACGAGCGTCGTGCGGCTCACCGCCGAGGCCGAAGCGAAGCAGGCTCTCACCGAGGCCGAGGGCGCGGGCACCCGCAAGGGGCGCAGCTTCGAGGAGCGCGTCCACGCGGCGATCGAGCGGATCGCGGTGGCACGCGGCGACTGCGCCCACCACGTGGGCGACGAGCGCGGCGAGGGTGGCTCGAAGAAGGGCGACACGGTGGTCGAGCTCGGCGCTGCCGACGGCAAGTCGCTGGGCAGGATCGTGTTCGAGGACAAGGACGACCAGCTCTCTCGGAACCGGGCCTGGGAGGAGCTGAACGCCGCGATGGCCGAGCGCGACGCGGATTTCGCCGTGCTGGTCGTCGCGGGCGAGGAGAGCATCCCCGCCAGGCGCGAGCAGCTGGTCGAGTACGAGGGCAACAAGATGATCGTTGCCGTCGACTCCGAGCTGCCCGACGAGCTGGGGCTCGACCTCGCCTACCGTTACGCGCGGCTGCGCGTGCTGACGGCTCGCGACCGCTCGCTCGAGGTCGACGCGGCGGGCGTGCGCGATGCGGCCGAGGCGGCTCGCTCTGCCCTGAAGCGCGCCCAGAGCGTGCGCTTGGCGCTCACCAACGTCGACAAGAGCTCCGCCAAGGCCCGCGAGGGAGTCGAGGGCATCGTCGCCGACGTCGAGGCCGAGCTGGCGCGAATCGAGAGCCTCGTCGCGGCGGCCGGGTAGATTTCTGCATCCGCGCTCGCCGCAAGGCAGTAGCCTGTTTGCTGGGGGTGAGCAGGGAGTCAGACAGTCTGGCGGCGGGTAGGGCCGTGTCCCAGGGAGCGCGCGGGCGGTTCCTCGGTTCGCTGCGCGCCGGTCGCGCCCTGAGCGACGAGGACTTCGAGCGTCTTTACGAGCAGCACGCCGTCCCGCTGCTCTCCTTCCTGGCCCTGCGAACCGGCGATCGAGCCCTGGCCGAGGATCTGCTGGCCGACACGTTCGAGCGGGTCCTGCGCAAGCGAAGCATGTTTGACCGCCGTCGCGGGAGCGAGAAGTCATGGTTGTATTCGATCGCCCTGAACCTGCTGCGCGATCACGCGCGCCGTAGCAAGGTCGGGCAGGGGGCGACCGAGCGACTCCAGTTCGAGCGGACGATGGAGCCTTCCAGCCGAGACCTCGACCAGGTCGAGGACCGCGACGTCGTCGGACGGGTGCTCGGGGAGCTCAGTGCAGAGGAGCGTGAGGCCGTAGCGCTCCGGTTCGGGGCCGACCTGACCGTGCCGGAGATCGCTGAGCTGACCGGGAACTCGCTCACGACGATGGAGGGGCGCGTCTACCGGGCGCTCCGAAAGCTCCGCGTCGAGCTCGAAGAGCCGAGTCCCTAGCGTCGAGATCCCCGGCGGTCAGAAATCGGCCCCCTCGTTCGTATAAGGGGTGACCGGCGATGGAGGACTTCATGGAACGGCGAGAGTTCGAGGAGCATCCCGAGGATCTTGAGCGGGCGGCCGACTGGCTGCGAGCCCAGCGTCCGGAGGTGAGTGCGCTCGAGCTCGACCGCATCAAGCAACGGGCCCTGGCACAGGCGACGCGTGACGAGCGGAGGGGCGCGGGCAAGGTCCCCGCCCGCCGGCCTCTGGCTACCGCCCTCACCGCGCTCGCGCTTACGGCCAGCCTCGGCGGCGCACTTGCCATCGCCGGCAAGGGCCCGCCGTCGTCGCCGCCCAGCTCCGGCAGTAGCTCCGGCAGCGCCGCCGTCGCTCAGTACTGCCCGCCCGGCAAGGCCGGCAAGCAGTGCCGCAAGGACCGCAAGAAGCAGTGCCTGGCGCAGGCAGAGGCGGACAAGAAGGCCTTCGAGCAGCAGCAGGCGCAGCAGAAGGCGACCTTTGACCAGCAGCAGAAGCAGCAGAAGGCGACCTTTGACCAGCAGCAGAAGCAGGCCAAGGCGGCCTTCGAAGCGACCCATCCGACCGCGCAGCAGAGAAAGGCGTTCGACAAGCAGCAGGCGCAGGACAAGGAGGCCTTCGAGCAGCAGCAGAAGCAGGACAAGGCGGCCTTCGATCAGCAGCAGGCGCAGGCCAGGAAGAACTTCATGGTGCAGTACGAGGCGCAGAAGAAGGCCTGCGAGGAGGAGGCCCAGGGGGACTGACGGCGGGGTGCCTGTGCCCGGATAAGGCCAGCGTCAGGGGGCGGGCTTCGGCTCGCCCCTTCTAGTTGGCTCGGGGGTGGCGAATGTCAGATTGTGGAGGAGCGACGCGCCAACTCTTCGCCGCGGCGCTTCCAGAGGTTGGGCCGGTTTGTCGCAAAGCGCGCGACTGCCCGCCTTGCCAGCGGCTCGAGGGGATTCATCTCGCGCGCCTTCAGCGCCTCGGGACGCGGATCGAGGCCAGCGGCGGCCCGCGCCAGCGCCAGGCCGTAGTGGAAGCTCCAGTTGTCGGGATCGCGGTCGATTGCCGCCCCCATGTCGTCGATCGCCTGTCGCGGGCGGCCCTGGCGGATCGCGCAGTAGCCGAGCAGCTCGTGGGGCTGGGGGCGTGAGCCGAGCGCCTCGATGGAGGAGCGCGCGGCGTCGCTGGCCGCGGGGCAGTCGTGACGCCCGAAAGCCTCGTAGGCGCGGTCGAGCCAAGCCTGCGAGCTGAGGACCTTGTACGGAAGCGCCGCGAGGAGGACGAGAGGGATCGCCAGCGCGAGGCGAGCTGGAACCGCCGGCGCAGCGAACCTGGACCGCCTGGTGCCTCGGCCTGCGATCGCGGCGCCCCCCGCCGCGAACAGCCACAGGGTCACCACCGGCATCTCCCAGTGCCAGTCGACACCCGCGGTGAGCGCCCAGGTGAGCCCGGCGGCGAACAGGGCGGCGTAGAGAGTTCGGCGGTGGCCCCTTACCCTGGCCGCAATACCGACCAGAATCGCGAGCAGCGCAGTGGCCAGGAGAGCAAGTCCGACCACTCCCAGCTCGCCGAGCGTCTCGGGGTAGAGGCCGTGAGCGTCGACCACTGTGCCCGGGAAGTCGCGCTCGCGCTCCCAGGCGAGCTGGAAGGTGCCACCGCCATGCCCCTCGAGCTTTGACTTCTGAAACTCGTCCATCGACACCGCCCAGTAGTCCAGGCGCCCGTTGGAGCTCACCGAGGTCAGCCGCTGGCGCAGGTCGGTCGAGCCGGCCGGCGTCCCCTCGCTCACCGGGGCGTCCTCGGTGAAGCGGTCGTACTGCCGCTCGATCCAGCCCGGCGCCCCCAGGGCCAGCGCGGTGGCGACCGCCGCTGCCAGTGCTCCGCCGGCCGCCACCAGCGCGGTCCGGGGGTGGACAACCCGTCGAAGCCTTGCCAGGCGCCGGTCGAGCCTCAGGAGCGCCAGCCTGATCGCTGCGGCGGCGATCATGCACGCGGCCAGAACCCAGGCCACTCGATGACCCTGGGAGACCGCGGCCTCGGTCGTGGGGTCCAGGGTGGCGAGCAGGTCGGCGTTGTAGGCGACGACCACCGCGACCACGGCGGCGGGAACGGCCGCCACCAGGCCGCTCACCGCGCCCCGGGGCCGCGCCAGGACGAGGTAGACGACGATCCCGATGCTCCCGGCCACGATCGCGCCGCGCGAGAACGTGAAGTAGACCGTCGTAGCGAGCAGTGGGACCGCCGCGGCACCGAGGATCCGCGTCAGCGCCGAGCCCCGCGCCCTCGTCGCCGCCTGCAGGCAGAAGATCGAGCCCACCGAGGCGAGCAGTCCGAGCGCATTCCAGTAGGTGATCGGGTAGCTGAGCCGGTCGTTGGCGAGGTTGAAGTCGATCGGCCAGACGTTGGGAAGGAGCCGCGTCGTCAGAGCGATCGTGCAGACGACGACGATCCCCGCCGCAAGGCCCCAGACGAGCCACTGAAGCTGGCGCCCCTGCCGGATCGTCAATCCGAACAACGCCAGCGCCGCGAGGTAGAGCAGCGCGCGGTTGAACTCGAGCAGCGCGCGGGAGGTCGAGTCCGACCAGGTTCCGGAGAGCAGGGTCCAGACGGCGAAGGCTGCCAGTGCTCCGGCTGCCACCCCGAGCCACGGGCCCAGCCCGGCGAAAGGCTCGTAGGCGAAGCCGACCCAGGCGGCGAGTGCCAGCAGGAGCACGATCGTCACCAGCCCCTGGGTGTTGGGGAAGTACCCCCCCGCGTTGAAGGCGAGGTAGATGACCAGGGCGCCCGGCAGCAGCGGGAACACAGCGAGCAGCGACCGTCTGGCCATGGCGGCGCATCGTAGAGCCAGGGTCCGCCAGTCTCGCCGACCTCAGGGCTGCCGCCAGCCGGCGCGTTAGCCTCCTGGCGGTGGACGGGATTCGGGTCCGCGGCCTCGTCAGGCGCTTCGACAGCGTGGTCGCTCTCGACGGACTCGATCTCGACGTCGAGCGCGGCGAGATCGTTTCCCTGCTGGGGCCAAACGGGGCCGGCAAGAGCACCCTGCTTCGGATCCTCGGCACCGTGGTCCTGCCCGATCAGGGGACGGCGAGCGTCGGGGGAGTCGACGTCGTCGCCAACCCTGCCGCCGCCCGTCGGCAGGTCGGCCTGATGATCGGGGACGAGCATTCGCTCTACTGGCGTCTGAGCGGCAAGGAGAACCTGGCGTTCTTCGCCGCCCTGCACGGGTTACGGCGGCCGGAGGCGATCCGTGATGCGGCCGAGTTGCTGGATCTGGTCGGCCTCGGCGAAGCGGCCGAACGCCCGGTGCGCGGCTATTCGTCCGGCATGCGCGCCCGTCTATCGCTGGCCCGCGCGCTGCTCGCCGGCCCGCCCCTCCTGCTCCTCGACGAGCCGACCCGAAGCCTCGATCCGCTTGCCGCCGTGGAGTTCCGCGAGATGGCGGTCCGCCTGACCCGGGAACGGCGCGCCGGGATCCTCCTCGCCACGCACGATCTCCACGAGGCAGCGGCGGTCTCCGATCGAATCGTCGTGCTCGCGGCCGGCCGGGTGATGCTCGATGAGGCAGCCGCCGGAATGGACCCCGCGCGGCTCGAGTCGGCATTCCTGGAGGCCGTCAACGCACGGCAGGCCGCTGTCCTCGATCTGGTCGAGCAATGAGCACGCTCACGGTGCTGGCGGCGTTCGTGCGACGTGACCTGCGGATCGACCTCTCCTACCGCGCGACGTTCGTGCTCCGGACGCTGTCGACGGTCCTGCTCCTGGCGCTGTTCTACTACCTCAGCCGAGTGATCGACAACGCGGAATTCGGGGCCCGTCAGGACCTGCGTGGCGGCTACTTTGGATACGCGGCGGTCGGGTTGGCGCTGCTCACCATCGTTCAGATCGGACTCGCCTCTTTCTCCCGCAAGCTTCGCGAGGAGCAGACGACCGGCACCTTCGAGGCGCTCATGGCGACGCCGACGAGCCCCTCGCTGATCATCATTTCGAGCGCGATCTACGACATCGCGCGGGCGACCCTGGACGGGCTACTGCTGATGGCCGCTGCGATCATCGTCTTCGGACTCGACCTGCACGTCGGCCCAGGCTCCATCGTGGTGGCGGCGGTGGCGCTCGTCGGATGCGTGGGGCTGTTCGCTTCCCTCGGCGTGGCCGTTGCCGCCCTGACCGTGGTCTTCAAGCGGACGACCGTGCTTCTCGGACTGGTGGTGACGGCGCTTGCACTGCTCGGCGGGGTCTACTTCCCGATCGAGGTCATGCCGCAGCCGATCGAGGCCGTCGCCAAGGCGGTGCCGTTCACCTGGGGACTGGACGTGGTGCGGGCATCGCTGCTGGACGGCGACGTGGAGCCCGGGCAGCTCGCGGGCCTCTACGGCTCAGTCGCGATTCTCCTCCCGCTGGCCCTGCTGGGGTTCAGGGCGTCGGTATGGCGTGCCCGCCGCACGGGCTCCCTGGCGCAGTACTGACGACCCACACTACGCTTGGACGCATGCGACGGCTGCATCCGGACAACCTGCGCGCGGCGTGGTGGGCGCTGCGGACGGCGCGCCGCACCAGGCGGCTGCTGGGCGCCGAGGGGCTCGAGGCTGCGCTCGCCCCGCCGGCTCCGCCTCCGCTGTCTCCCGAGGCCGAGCGAGGGGTTCGCGCCGTGCTTCGCCGCGGCGGCGAGAGCTGCCTGGTGAGGTCGATAGTGCTCCAGGCTTGGGAGGCCGCGCACGGACGCCGGCGCGACCTGATTGTTGGCGTCACGGATCCCGCCGGGTTCCGCGCTCACGCGTGGCTCGACGGCGACCCGCTGGTCCACGTGGACGCGGGCCTCGAGCCGTCGCTCCTCGGCCTCGCCGGAGCGGGGGAGAGGGTCGCCGCGGCTGGCGACCACGACCCGCACGATCACCGGCGGTTCCACGAGCTCCTTCGCCGCCCCGCACCGTCGTACGGGGGCCCGCAGGGAGGCCGTCCGCGCCGTCGGTAGGCTCTCTGGGCATGGCGGAGCCTGTGCGAGTCCGCGCTGACGCGCTCGAGTGGCGCACCGTGGAGGGCGAGATCGTGGCTCTCGACCTACGCCGCTCGCTCTATCTGGCGATCAACCCGAGCGGCGCCACGCTCTGGCCGGCGCTGGTCGAGGGCGCGAGCCGCGAGGAGCTCGTCGAGCGGCTGAGCCGGGAGTGCGGCGTCAGCCGCCACGACGCCGAATCCGACGTCGACGGCTTCCTCTCCGAGCTTGCCAGCCACGACCTGCTCGAGGACTGAGGGACTCGCCTCCCCGATTTCGCGTAATCAGCCAGGAAATTCCGCGTTCTTCTGCCCTCAGGTGTGTCTGACTCGTAGGCCACATCGGTAGTCGGGATCAGGGCGGCTCGTTCGTATTAGGGACGAGTTGAATTCCCTTCCCGGGAAGAAGCGAGGGTCCACGGAGGTCGAGATGTCGTCGAGCAGCATGAGTCGTAATCGAGGAGGGCTTGTTCGGCGTGCACTGCTGGCCGTAGCGCTGGCGCTCGGGGCGCTGGCCGTCGTGCCGGCGATCGCCTCGGCGGCGGCCGTGAGCACCTCGGGCACGGTGATCACGTTCACGGCCGGCGGAAACGAGTTCAACGTCTTGACCGTCACCCACCCGGCCACCAATACCTACCTCTTCCACGACGCGAGCACCAGCATCAGCGAGTCGAGCGCCAACTGCACCGCTGCCAGCGGCGACGTGACCTGTAACGGCATCGCCTGGACCTCGGTGGTCGTCAACCTCGGTAACCGAGACGACAGCGTCACCGCCGCCGGCGTCAACGACGATCCGTTCACGATCAACGGCGAAGTTGGCATCGACAGCCTCACCGGGAGCGACGCCAACGACGTCATCACAGGCGCTGCCGACAACGACACCCTGAACGGCGGTTCGGGGAGCGACCGGATGGACGGAGGAGCCGACAACGACACCCTGAACGGCGGTAGCGGGATCGACCGGGCCCTTTACAGTGCCGCCACCGCGGGGGCCACCGTGACGATCGACAACACCGCCAACGACCTCGACGGCCAGGGCGGCACCGACAACGTGCAGGACTCGGTTGAATCGATCACCGGAAGCAGCTTCAATGACACGATTACCGGCAGCTGCTTCGCCAACACGATCGTCGGCGACCCGGGCAGCACCAACGGCTCGGCGGGCGGCAACGACACCCTGAACGGCGACCCAGCCAGCTGCCCCGGCGGCAACGGCGCGGACATCCTGGGCGGGGGCGAGGGCAACGACATCTTCGACGGCGACGGCACCACCGGCGCCGCGGGCTTCGACACGGTGACCTACGGGACGCCCTATACCGGGGCTGTCGCTGCGACCTGCGCGGGCCAGGCTGTGACCGCGGGCTTCGCGGTCAACCTCGACACCGACAATGCCGCCGATGACTGCGACGGCTTCGGCAATACGACAGAGAACGTCCACAGCGACATCGAGCGGATCGTCGGAAGCGGGGCCGCCGACAGGGTCAACGCCGCGTCCGCCAACCAGGGCGTGCAGCTGCTCGGCCGGGACGGCAACGACACGCTGCTGGGGAGCCCCTTCGGCGACTTCCTGTGGGGCGAGGACGGTGCCGACACGCTCGACTGCGCGGGCGGCACGGACACCTACCGCACCAACGGTGGCGACGCCTCGATCACCAACTGCGAGACGCCGGTATAGAGCGCGATAACCACGTGCTGGAGCCCGGCCGGGCCCGCCCCGGCCGGCTCCGGCTCCAGGTACGCTTCAGGCGGGGGTAGGCAAGGATGCGAAACGGGGAAAGGCTCCAGAGGCGGCGAGCGACCGCGGTCGTGATCATGACCGGGCTCGTGGCTCTGTTGGCGGCGGCCGGCCTGGCGGCCGCGGCGCTGGGCGTGCAGTCGAAGAGCTTCGCGGTGCCGGGGGGCCAGACGCGTCAGGGCCTTGCCGCGTGCGGGCCGGGCCGAACGGCGGTCTCGGGCGGCTTCTTCGCGCCCCTGACGGAGTTCGGGCCGGCGATGGTGGCGCTCGACTCCACCCGCGAGGGAAGTCGCGCGTGGCGCCTTCGAGCCCGCAACCTGGGGGGGGACGGAACGGCCACGGCATACGTCTATTGCGCTCGAAACGACCCCGGGCTCGTTACCAGGTCCGCTCAGTTCACGGTTCCGGGCGGGGGGAACAGGGGCGGTGGCAGCGCGCAGTGCCAGTCTGGGCAGGAGGCCGTTGCGGGCGGCTTCGACTCTCCGGACGCGAGCACCTACCTGATGGCCTCGAGGCGCACCGATGCCCGAACTTGGAGGGTGGCCGTCTACAACCCCGGCGGCGGTCCGCTCCAATACACCGTCTTCGTCTACTGCGACCGGCATGAACCCGGCTTGAAGACGAGAAGCAGGACGATCACCACGAGCGAGACCGAGCGGTTCGGCCAGTCGGTGACTGCGCCCTGTCGTCAAACGGAGGAGTTGCGCTCCGGCGGCTTCTTCTCCGAGTTCTCGCGGGCCACGGACGAGCTCGACACGGACGACATCGCCATCGTGCACGGTTCGAGGCGATGGGGCGAGCGCAGCTGGCGAGCGACCGCCTTTGCGGCTCTCGGGCACCCCAAGCTGACCGCCTACGCCTACTGCCGCTAGGGCGCGGCAGGCGCTGGCGAGTCCAGCGGCCGCAGGGGCCGTCGGGCGGGCCGTCAAACTTTCCCGGATGTCCAGCGGTTCCACGCAGCTCCTGCACGGCCTGCGGCTGTGCGGCGACGTCGCGATCCCCGGCGCGGCCGGCGTCGCGGACGGGTCGGTTGACTTCGAGGTTCACCTCGACGCTCCCTCGCGCCCGGCGCAGTCGGCTCCGGCGGGGGAGCTCGTGGCCGCGCTCGACGAGCCGGGGGCGCGTTACGCGGCCGCCCTGCGGGACGAGGCGCTGACCGTCCGCTTCTTCGCCACGGGGGAGTTCGAGGTCGACCTTGAGCGCGGTGCGATCGTCGCTCGACCGGCGCCCGGGCGCGGGGAGGCGATGGTGCCTGTTCTCTTGGCCGGCAACCTGCTGGCGATCGTGCTCGGCCTTCGTGGAGCCGCCGTCCTTCACGCCAGCGCCGTGGAGCTGGACGGCGCGGCGATCGCCTTCCCGGGCCCGACCGGGGCGGGGAAGTCGACGGTGGCGGCGCTGCTCTGCGCCGCGGGAGGAGCGATCGTCGGCGACGACGCGGCGCGGGTGGAGCAACGCGAGGGCGCGCTGCTCGTCCACCACGGCCCGCACGAGCTGCGGCTGCGCCCGCAGGCCGCCACGATCGCCGATCACGTGGGGGGAGGGGCGGGCAGGACGGCGGATGGACGCGTGGCGGTCGAGGCCCGCCCGGCGACCGGCGCCGCCACGCCGCTGGGCGCGATCGCGTTTCCGAGCTGGCCGCGCGGGGCGCGCGAGCCAGCGGTGACCCGGCTGACCCCCCGCCGGGCGCTGGACTCGCTACTGCGTTGTCCGCGGGTGACCGGGTGGCGCGCACCCGGCCCCGTGCGCGCCCATTTCGTCGCCTGTGCGGCGATCGCGCAGGCCGTCCCTGCCTTCAGGGCCGAGCTGCCCCAGGGACGCCTCCAAGACCCCGGCCTGCCCGAGGTCCTGCACGATGCGCTGGCCGGGGCCGGCGCACTCGGGCCTCGGGGCGACCAACCGCGGTGAGCCTCCGGCCCCTCGCCAACCTGCTTGCGGTCGGGACCCTGGACCCCGGGGAGCTCGGCGCTGTCCGCGAGCGGATCGAGGCAAGCGGCGCCTTCGATCCGACCTGGGACCCCGCGCCGGGAAGGCTTGTCGCGGTGAGCCGCTTTTCCGGCAGCTCGCCGGACGACGAGCCCGTGCGAGCCGCCGGCCTGGCGTTCGCCCAGGGCCGCGACGAGCTCGCCGCGTGCGGGCGTCGCTGGGAGGAGATCGCGCATCTGGTTGCGGAGCGGCCCGAGAGCCTCGACCAGCTGCCGGGGGACTTCGGCCTGGTGCAATTCCGGCCGAGCGGGGAGGTGACGGTCGTCCGCTCCGCGGGCGGCCTGGTGCCCTTCTACGTGGCGGACGATGGTGAGCGCTGGACCGTCGCCACGACGCTCGCGCACCTGCTGCGGTTCCATCCAGGAGAGCTTGCACTCGACCCGCTGGTCAACGCAATCCTGACCTCGGGCTACGACGCGGCGCCCGACCGGCGCACCTTCGTGGCCGGGGTGCGTCTGGTGGGGCGCGGAGAGTACGTGCGTCTTGACGGCGGCCGCGCGGCCTTCGGCCGCTGGTGGGATCCCCGTCAGGGTGCGGCGCCGCGACCAGCCGCCGATCACGCCGAGCGCTTGCGCTCGGCGCTCCTCGCAACGCTGGAGCGCGACCTGGCCCCGGAGGGGGAGAACCTCCTCGCATTGAGCGGCGGCGTCGATTCCTCCGCGGTGGGGGCGCTCGCCGCCGGCACCCTGGGGCGGGAGGTCAGCACGCTGACCGTGCTCTCCGACGACGAGGCGGCGCGAGCCCGGGACCGCCGATACGTCGACGCGCTCACGGAGGCGGTTGGGTTTCGCCGCCGCAAGATGGTCGTGGTCGACCGCGAGCGCCGCCTCGCCCTGCTCGACGAGCCGCGGGTCCCTTTCCACGTCCCCATGCCCTACCTCTGCCTGCTGCCGTCGGTGGCCGACGAATGGCCCGTCTCCGTGCTGGTCGGGGGCGAGTTCGCCGACCACACGGTCGGCTCGGCGCTGACCCTGCGCGACTGGGCCCGCCACACCACCCTGAGCGGGCTCTGGGGCACACGACGGGCGCTTCCCACCGGCCCGGCCGATATCCGTCGCTGGTTCGTCTATCGCCTGCGCCGCGCCTTGCGGCGCCCGCCGGTGCCCTGGCCGGGGGAGCTGCCGTCGCTGGTGCGGCCGGAGCTTCGCGACCAGTATCGAGACTGGTTGCGCGACCGCCGCCGCGCGGCCGCACACGATGACGGGCCGATGCCCTATCTGGCGATGTTCCTCGAGCGCCAGGGGTTCCTGGGAATGCACTGGGAGGTGACGAGCTCGCTCGGAGTGCGGCGGAGCTTCCCCTTCGTGACCAGGGAGCTGCTGGAACTGGGTTTCGAGTGCCATCCCTCGGAGCTGGTCGGGCCGGGAACCAAGCGGCTGCTGCGCGCCGCCCTCGCCGGTGACGTGCCGGCGGTCAACCTGGAGCGACCCGACAAGGGGCGCCCCCGTCCCCCCGGTGGGACCGAATTCCGTGCGTGGTCAGGCGAGATCCCGAGCGTGCTCGAGCCGATTCTCGCACCGGGTTGGCCACCGAGGAGCAAGATTGCGTATTGGGATGTACATCGGGGCCGTCAGCTGGTAGCCTTTGCGAAGGCGTTTGAGCGTTCGCGAGGCGGGCGCTGAGCAGGTAAAAAGGGAGAGACTGATGGGATCCGACTTCGGCGAGAGCCAAGTCACTTCGTTGCAGGGGAAGTCAGGCGGGTACGAGGCCCCCACTATCGTCGTGCTCGGCACGTTTGCTGAGCTGACGCAACAGGGACAGGCTCCCACCGACGAGCTGTTCAACGACGGCTCGACCGTCTGATCCGGCATTCATAGTGCGTACCTGGCGATCAGCCAGGTGCGGTCGTGCTTGACAAGGCTGGCCGCCTTGTGCAGTGCCACGGCCTGGGCGCGGTCGCCGGCGACCCGTACGTCTGTGACCCTCACCCCGCCGGCCGCGCCGCGGTAGGTGCTCTGGTAAAGGGCAATGGAGGCATCGCATGGGGACCCCTTCGTCTCGGGGGCGGCCCTCGCCACCTTGCGCTCCACGGCGTGCTGCGCCTCGGGCGTCAGCTGAGCGCAGGCTTGGGGGCCGTCGCCGCGCGCGATTGCCACCAGGTACGCGCGAACAGTGCGGGCCACAGCGTCCGCGTCGGCCGCCGGCCCGGCGCCCGGCGGCACCGTGCCCACGGGCTTGCCGGCCGGCGGAGCCGCGGGTTGTGTCGGCTTGTTGACGGAGCCGCCCTTCTTGGGTGAGTCAGCCTTCCCGGAGGACCCCGCCTTCTTGGACTGGTGCTTCTTGGAGCGGGCCGTTGGTTGGGACTTCTTGGACGCAGCCTTCCCGCCTTGAGAGGGGTCATGGACCGGGGTCGTGGCTGCATGAGTGGTCGAGGTCTCGTCTCCGTCGTCTCCGCCGCATCCGGCGATCGCCAGGGCGACGACGAGAGCGAGCACGGCGAATACCCCTCGCTTCCTCCCTCGAGGGCCCCCTGCCGTGCGCCATGCTGGCTGCTGTCCGGCCTCGACGCGTGACGTACGTCGCGACACCGGATTTAGGGTAACAGCGAGCTCAGCTCAGGGCGACCGATTGCGCCCAGCTCGTGCCCGCCGCCAGGCGACGATCGCCGCCGGCAGGCGCAGTACGGTCGAGACCGGGCGCCAGAGGTAGGCGAGCACCAGGCCCGCCGGCCCGCGCCCTGCAAGCGCCGGATATCGCCAGCGCATGTACTCGGGCGGGGGTGCGGCCCGCCGAGCAAGCAGGCGGAGTCGGGCGCCCGTGCCGGGGGTGGTCGCAAGCCGCTCGAGCGTGACTGAGAGTTGCCGCCCGCTTCGCTCGCGCAGGGAAAGCATCACCGGGCGCTCGTCCGACAGCTCGATCCGGTCGGCCAGACGGGCGCCGTCGGGGTGGCACCGAAGCCCGGCGGCGAAGGTGGGCCCAGCCTGCAGGTTGGTGGCGAGCGCGGCAGCCTCTCCCCATTGCTGCTCGTCGGCGTGGCGCAGGGCCCGCTCGAGGTCCCTCAGCGGTTGCTGGAAGCCATCGCTCTCGTGCTGCGCCGCGTGCAGGGCGATGTAGAGGAGACGTGCCGGGCGGCCGAGCACCTCCACGTCCAGCCCCGCGACCCGCATCTTCTCGGTCCCCTCCGAGAGAGCCCGCCAAGCCTCCTGGCCAGGTGACTCGGCGCCGAACAGCGTGTCGTGCACGTCCACGATGCTTCGATCCGATCGCCGATACCAGGTCAAGGAGCTCACCCCGGGCTGTTCACGAAAGCCGGCATCCCGGAGCGCTCCCGAGGTCGCCTGGAGCGTCTGAGGCGCGACCAGGAGGTCTGTATCGCCGTACGGCCGAGGCGTCCCATCCGCGTACAGCCACCGGGCGATCGAGGGGCCCTTGAGGAGGATCGCTCGAACGCCCGACTCCCGCAGCTTCGAGAAGACCTCCACGGTCACCGCATCGGCCCGCAAGCTGCGCGCGGCGGCACGCAGCGCGGGGCTCAGTTTCCCATGAGGCATCCTTGTAGGGTTCCATGCCGCCGTGTCGACAGGGGACAAAAAGGTCCTGGTGACGGGTGGGGGAGGCTTTATCGGCTCGAACCTCGTCGATCGCCTGGTGCGCGACGGCTGCACCGTGCGGGTGCTCGACAACTTCGCCACGGGCCGCCGGGAGAACTTCGGCGAGGTGCTCGGTGAGATCGAGTTGATCGAGGGCGACCTACAGAGCTACGAGCGCGTCCACAACGCGATAAGCGGCTGCGAGCTCGTCTTCCACCAGGGAGCGCTTCCCTCGGTCCCTCGGTCGGTCCAGGACCCGCTGACGAGCAACGCGGTCAACATCACCGGGACCCTCAACGTCCTCCTCGCCGCTCGTGACGCGGGCGTCAGGCGGGTCGTCTACGCGTCGTCGTCGTCGGTGTACGGGGCAAACGAGGAGCTCCCAAAGCGAGAGGACCACCGCCCCATGCCAATCGCGCCTTACGCCGTCTCCAAGCTCGCCGGCGAGGGCCATTGCCGAAGCTTCTGGCACGTCTACGGGCTCGAGGCCGTCGCCCTGCGCTACTTCAACGTCTTCGGTCCTCGCCAGGATCCCACCTCCCAGTACGCGGCCGTGATCCCGATGTTCATCGCGGCGTTCCTGAATGACCAGCGCCCGAGGATCCACGGAGACGGGGAGCAATCCCGGGACTTCACCTACATCGAGAATGTCGTCGACGCGACTCTGCTGGCTGGGGCCGCCGATGGCGTAGCTGGGGAGACGTTCAACGTCGCCTGCGGCGACCGGATCTCGCTGAACGCTCTGATAGCCGAGCTTCGCGAGCTGACCGGGAAGGAGATCGAGCCGATCTACACGGATCCAAGGCCCGGTGACATTCGGCACTCACTGGCGGACATCTCGAGTGCGCGCCGCGCGCTCGGCTACGAGCCCTCCGTCAGTGCCCGTGAGGGTTTGCGACGCGTCTTTTCATGGTATGAGGAGCGGCGGGCCTCTGGCGGCACCGCAACGTTCGTTTAAGCCAGCTGTGTAGAGATTGCGTAGGAATGGAGCCTAAGCATCAGGACCGGGTGCACGCCTACTTCGAGAGCCATGCCGCCACCTGGGAGGACAGGTACCTGCACGACGCGGCGGTCAAGAATCGCATCGCGCGATTCAGCACCGCACTGCGACGTCGTGGTGTCAGAGACGGCGCCGTCCTCGACCTCGGCTGCGGCTCCGGCCGGATAACCCGGTCGCTCGCGCGTGTCGGCTTTTCGATGACCGGGGCCGACATCTCGAACCGAATGCTGGACATGGCCAGGAGCGAGCCCGAGGGCGATTCCGTGAGATGGGTCCTCGAGGACGCTGATCGACCGTTTCCCCTGCCTCTCGATGCCAACCTGTTCGACGCTGTGATCTCCTCCAGCGTCCTCGAGTACTTGAACGATCCGGCGGTTGCGTTGGCGGAGATGGCCCGCCTCCTGAAGCCCGGAGGCTGGGCGCTCTTCACAGTCCCCGATCCACGTCACTCCAAGCGGGTGCGGGAGCGGTTTCAGCAATCGATTTTGAGGTTCGCACCCGTGCGCTCGTTGGCAAAGCTCACCCCGGCGCGAAACTACGCCCTCTACCTCGAGCTCTCGGTCACCCGGCCCGCCCTGGATCGATGGGCAACCCTGGCGACTGAGGCCGGATTCTCGGTGCCTCCGATCGGTCCGTGCAGCGACCCGCTGGCGCTGATCGAGGCACAGAAGCCCTCACAGGTTTAGTTCGCACCATGAGGCCAGAGTTCCGAGGGTCCAGGAGGCGAACGACGCGTTGACCGTTCCCGCCTCCCGCAGGCTGTCGAAGGCGTCCGGGGCAACCAGCTTCTCCTCGACCAGCACCGACCCCGTCATCTGTTGCTTCCCCAGCAGGGCCAAGGCCCAATCCCCAACCGGTGCGCAGAATCCCTGCTTCGGTCGATCGAGTATGTAGTCGGGAAGCAGGGGGGTTACCGCCGAGCGCATCAGTGCCTTCTGCTCGAAGTCCGGAACCTTGCGCGACTGCGGAACCCGGAATGCCCATCTGACGAGCGTCGGATCGAGCAGCGGCACCCGGCCCTCGACCGAGTGCGCCATCCCCATCCTGTCGAGCCTGACCAGGTAGTCCTCGACGAGGTTGTTCTTGAGGGCGAGGTAGGACATCCAGGCGAGGTAGTCCGACCCCTCGGGCATCCGCTCGTCGAAACGGCGTCGAAGGTCCGCCACGGGAGCCTCCGGGGGAGCGCCTGCGAGCGTTTCTCTGCCCGCGGGACCCAGGCAAGCCTCAAGCGCATCGTCGTGGAAGGGCCGGCTGCCGACGAACAACTCGCCGCCGTCGCGAGCCCGCCGGGCGATGTCTCCGGCCAGGCCGCGCGCGAACGGTTTCGCCGTGCGGCCGGCAAGGTGCCGCATCGGCGCCGGGGCGCGTCGCCACGCCCGCTCGTAGAAACGCAGGTAGGTCATCCAGCGGCTGTAGCCGCCCAGGAGCTCGTCACCTCCGTCTCCTGAGAGAAGAACCTTGCCGCCGTCCTCACGCACGGCGCGGGCGATCTGGGACACAGCGATCCAGGTGGGATTTGCATTGGGTACGTCGAGGCCGGCGAGCCAATCGTCGAAGCTCTCCGCGACGATCTCCTCGGTGAGCAGGATCTCTCGGTGCCGGAAACCCAGGTCGCGCGCCAGCCGGGCGGCAACGGCCGACTCATCATCCGGGAGGCCGAACGAGACCGAGTAAGCGGTCATGTCGGCCGGCCTTCCATGACGGGCCGCCAGCACGGCGATCGTCGCGGAGTCGAGACCGCCCGAGAGCATCATGCTGATCGGGACATCCGCAACCAAGGACGCGGCGACCGCATCGCTCAGCCGCTCCCGTAGATCTCCTGCCAGATCCCCATTGAGCTGCCCGCGATCGGGGGGCAGCGGGTCCCAGTACTCGAACACGGCCACGGCGCCATCGCGGACCCGCAGCGCATGTCCGGGCGGGAGCTTGCTCACGCCGTCGACGAGCGTTCGCTCGTCCGAGGTGTGGCCGAAGGCGAGGTACTCGATCACGCCCGCCCGGTCGAGCTTCGGCGCCAGGTGCGGATGGGCCAGAAGAGTGCGCAGCTCGCTCGCCACCATCAAGAGGCCATCGGCCATTGACCAGTAGAGCGGCTTCACGCCGATCTGGTCCCGAGCGGCGATGATCTCCCCGGACTTACGGTCGACGATGACGAAGGCGAACATGCCCCGCAGGCGCGAAAGGGCGTCGTCGCCGTCCATGATGTAGCTCTGTAGGACCACCTCCGTGTCGGAGTGGGTCCGGAATTCGGCGCCGCGTCGCTCGAGCTCGGCCCGGAGCTCGCGATAGTTGAAGATCTCGCCGTTGTAGGTGATCGTCCAGCGCCCGCTTGGGTCGGACATCGGCTGATCAGCGTCGCGATTGTCGGGATCGATGATCGCGAGGCGGCAGTGCTCGAGCGCTCCTTGCGGTGAGTCCAGGGAGACGCATCCCTCGCTGTCCGGTCCCCGATGACGCATGTGCGGCCGAGCCCACGGCGCAGCTCGGTCCTTGCCGCTCAAATCGAAGCAGGCAGCTATCCCGCACATCTCACTGGTCCCCGGCCGGGCTCATGACCATACGTATACCTTGACCGAGATGACCGAGCGGATAGTGGCCGCATCGCCGGGAGGGTGGGATGCGCCGAGCGCCCAGCGCCGGCTCGGGGCGTTCTCACGCGATGGCACGTGGCCCGTGGACATGTTTTCGGCAGGGTCGTTTCCGACCGAGGTGCAGCTGAATGACATAGCCGCGGCTGCCGGCTCGGGCACGACGCTGATCCTTCAGCGGGTTCTCCCGGCGCCGTCGCAGCTGGCTCAGCTGCGAGCAGCGTACGACCGGATCATCTTCGACATGGACGACGCGCTCTACGCCGTGCCCCCGGACGTGGAGGGCTCGCGGCTTGCCCAAGCAGCAAGGGCGATAGGGCGGACCGCGATGCGAGGATATCCACGCGCGTCCGCTCGCCGGCGGCCGTTGATCAGGACGCTTCGGGCAGTTGACGCTTGTGTGGCCGGCAACGCCATCCTGGCGGCATTCGCTCGTCGGCACTGTCCGCGGGTAATCGAGATCCCGACCACGGTTTCGCCCATCCAGGAGGTCCCTCGCCGGACCGGAAACCCGAGCGTGGTGTGGGTTGGCGTTGCCGCCAATCTCCAGTACCTCGGGCTGATCGCCGATCCCCTCCGCCAACTCCGGGAGGAGATCGAGTTCGAGTTCACGGTGGTGAGTTCGCAGCCCTGGGTCACCGCCACGGTCCCCACTGAGTTCGTCCGCTGGTCCAGGGCAGCGGAGCTCGATGCCCTGTTGGGCGCCAGGATCGGCGTCGCTCCGCTCACTGACGATCCATGGGCGAGAGGCAAATGCGGCTTTAGAGCAATTCTGTACGGCGGCCATGCGCTGCCGACGGTGGCCAGCCCCGTGGGCATCACCGATCAGGTTGTGATTGAGGGAGACACCGGCGTCCATGCGAGCACCAACGATCAGTGGGTAGATGCCCTGCGGCGCTTGCTAACGGATCCCGATCAGGCGGTGGCAATGGGCACAAGAGCGTGGCAGCGAATCCGCGCCAGGTATTCGGACCAAGTTGCCCTGCGGATGTGGCAGGAGCTGTTGAGCGATTGACTAGATCCCTTCCTCCGTGACCGCGCCGCCGGTGGCCGCATCCCCTTCACGCATTCCTGGAGAGGCTCCCGCCGCCGGGCCGCGGTGAGCTCCCCTTGCAAGGAGTCGAAGCGCCACGGCCGTCATTGCGAGGTTCGCCAGCACCATGCTCACGAGGAAGGAAAGCGCGGCACCCTCGGCATCCAGAGCGAGGACGAGCGGGACGAGCAGCGTTGCCTGTGTCAGCGCTGTGATCACCGCGATCAGCGAGACGGTCCGAGCCCGGCCCGCGGCGAAGAGCACTCCGACGTTCCAGAACACGGCTCCGTTGATCGCGAAGGCAACAGCTCCGGCGGCGAGCACCGGGGCGGCATCCGTAGCTGCCTGGCCGCCGAGCAACTGCAGGATCGGATCTCGCAGCAGGACCACGACCGCCAGCGCAACGATCATCACAGGAACGGAAATCAGCGACGCCCGCTCGATGAGGCGCTTCACGCTGTCCTGACGGCCGGCCGCGAACAGCCGGGATACGCGTGGTAGGAGGGCGGCGTAGGCCGGATCGGCGAGCCGTCCGACGGCCGCGGCCGCGGCCATGCCGATTCTGTAGAGACCCGCCTGCGCGGTTCCGGAGATGGCACCGATCACGACGGTCGGAAGCTGGGTCTGCGCGAGCCGCGCGTACGAAACGACGTTGGTATGGAGCACGGTGTTGATCATCTGGCGGCGCTTGTCGGTCACGGCGTCGAGCGCCGACTTCCTGAGCAGGGGGCGGCCCATCGCGGCTCGGAACGAGCTCGCGGCGGTGGCCACCTGCACAACCATGACGAGCATCTTCTGCGCGACCAGCGCCAGGATCACCGGCACCAGCCCCTCGGAGAACAGGAGCGCGCCGGCCACCAGGGCCACTCTCGCGGCCTCCAGCCCGACCGTGTACGCGGCCACCAGGCGAAAGCGGTCCAGTAGCCGTAGCACTGCCAGCGAGGAGTCCTCCAGCGTCGAGGCGAGCACCCCGATTGCGAACAGGACGATCAGGAGAGTGCCGTTGCCGCCGACCAGGCCGGGCCCGACGGCGAAGGAAAGCGCCACCACGACGACGAACGCGAGGACGCCGGTGACCGCGTCGATCAGGTAGCTGAGCTGGAATATCCCTGCAGAGCGTCGCGGGTCTTGTAGCTCTCGAGCGCCGAGAGTCGTTGCGGCTACACCTACCCGGACGTCGAAGAACGCGGTCACCAGCATCACGAACGCGACGACCACCGCGAACCGCCCGTACTGGTCGAGGCCGAGCACGTGAGCGATCAGCGCGATCTGGGCCAGGTCCGCGAGAGAGGTGGCTCCCTGCCAGACAGCGACATAGAGCGAGTCCGTGGCAAAGCCGCCAAGCTCGCCCCGACGGCGTACTGCGATCCGGACTCGGAGCCTCGAGATCTTGGCGCGGAGTCGGCTCACGCTTGGCGGCGCTCCAGCGCTGAGCGATAGAGCGTCAGGTAGGCAGCCGCCGTGCGGTCGATCGGGAACCGCTCCACCGCCCATTGCGCCCGCGCCTGCCGGGCCGTCTCGCTGCGCACAGCGGCGTCGTCGGCCAACTCGACCAGAACGCTGGCCAGATCGGACTCGTCTGCGACGATGCGGCCGTCCGGCGGCAGGACCTCCAGCGCGCCGCCCCCGTCGGCGAAGACGACCGGCAGCGCTCCCTGACGGCAGGCCTCGAGGATGGCCAGCCCGAAAGGCTCTCCTTCACTCGGCTGCACGAGCACATCGGTCGCGGACAGGATGGCCTCTACGTCGGAGCGATAGCCAAGGAACTCGACGAACGAATCGCAACCGAGGCGGGAGGTCAGATCCTTCAGCTCTCCCTCAAGAGGTCCCTCGCCCACGATCAGGGCCCGGATCGGCTGTCCCTCCCGGACTTGCGACAGCGCCTTCAGGAGCCGATCGACGCGCTTGAACCCTGCCAGCCGGCCTACGAACGCGACCACCATCCGGTCGTCCCTTTCCCGCGCAACCGAGCCCTCGGCGGGTGAGCCGCCGATGCCGTTGTGGATCACCGTAACGCGGTCCGCTTCGATGCCGTACAGGTCGGCCATGCGGGCGGCGGTCCACCTGGAGTTCGCGGCGATCTCAGTGCAGGCTCGGCTGATGAAAGCTCGCTGCGCGGGGCGCCTGAGTTGTCCCGCGATCCCGACCTTTCGGCCGGCGCCGAAATTGCCGTGCTCGGTGAAAACGATGGGGCGTCGACTCGCGATCGCGATCGCGCCCAGCGGGAGATTGAACGCGTGCAGGTGGATCACGTCGAACGCGCCCAGCTCGTGTGCCCCACCGCGAATCCGCGGAGGTCGAAGGTCGTAGCCCGATCCGAGTCCGAGGTCGACCACCTGCAGGCCCGCGTCACGCATGCCTTCGGCGAAGGGACCTCGTAGCTGGGCGAAGGCGACCGACACGGTCATCCCCTGCTCCCGTTGGCGTTGCGCGAGGTCGTGAACCAGTCGCTCGATGCCGCCCGCGCCCCCGCTCCAGAGCGCGTGTGCGACCGAGGGCGGGCTGGCCCCGGTCATCGCTGAAGGAACGATCGCGCGAAGCCGATGCTCGACCAGCCGCCGCCGCAGGCATCCACGAACGCCGCGTAGCGAAGGACCATCCCGTCGCGCTCCGCCCGCAACGAGGCCAGGTCCGCGTCCATCGGTGGGTGCAGCCAGGTCAACGCCGCCGGAGGAACCGCGAGACGGCGCGAGCGAAGGCGCCAGCCGAGCTCCGCCAGTCGTCGTGAGCGAGAGGTGAGCCCTGCCGTCCGCGGGGTGCGGAAAGTCGCAGCGGGGTCTGTGTGAGCGCCGGCGCGCAAAATGGTCACGTTGCCCCAAGGCGCGCTCATCGGCAGAGGCTTCGTGGCGCCCTCGGATACCTCATCTGCCGCGGGGAGTCCCTCCAACGCGCCCAGCAGGGCCGAGGGCGCTTTGCCGGCAAGCGCTCGAACGCCGGCCTCGCGATCAGTGGGCCGTTGCTGAAACCACGTCTGCCGGGCCTGAGTGACGTCATCCATCAACCGCCAGGCTGCCGGCGCGATCTCCGGTGTGAGCCCGGCAAGTTGAAGTGAATGGCGGAGCGCATGAAGCTCACATAGGAGCGGCCTCGCCTTGAGCCTGCCCGTACTCCGTTGCTTGAGGAGCTTCAGGAGGCTGACAACCAGGCCCTCCACCCCCATCAGTCTGAGGCCGTGCCGGCCGAGCGCCGAGTCGCCGCTGGGCACGTTGTCGCCGGACACGAGGTCCAACGGCTCCAGGTGCGCGAACCAGCGATGCCGCTCGAAGGTGTCCTTGTCCACGCCGAAGGGCGTGTGCATGGCGATTGCCCTGGTGTGCTCGTCCAGCTCTGGCCATACCGAGTCGATCGATACCGGTCTCTCCAGGACGGCCACGCGGTCTATGTCCGAGATTCCGGGAGCCGAAACGCCGCCCGTCCGGTAGACGGCGACGATTCCTGGAACCGACGCGAGCCGCTCCTCGATCTCGGCCGCCGCCCGAGCGTGTTCGTCCGGTGAGATTTCCGATGGCAGGGCGGTCACCGTGCAATGATCGAGCGCTCTCACGAGACGCTCTCCAGCATCCGGCGACCGAGGCTCTGGAGGCCTCCTAGGCAATCCGCGGTCAGGAGGCGCGAAACGGGCTCCGGGGTCCGGGCGGGCAGTCGGCGCCAAGCGGCGACGGCGAACCAGGGGTTGCGAAGCGTGACCGCCGCCGCACGGAGCCCAGCGTTCTGCATGGGCGGCCACCCGGACCTGACCTCCTGCAGCACCTCGTATGGCCACCAGGCGTCGCCAAAGTCGTCTTCTGCGCATGCGAAGGACTGCCACTTCGGCACGTGTTGCCCGCGAGCCTGCAGGTACACGGCAGGGAGTAGCTCGAACATGGAGATCAGCCGGTGGGCGCGCCAAGGATGTGACGCCCACGAATCGATGCCAACGAGAACGGACGCGAGCTCACGAAACCGGTCGCGTTCGGCAGCGCTGTCGGCCGCCGTGAATCGCGCCATCACGGAGTCCCCGCCAAGGGAGCGAGTCTCGTTCAACGCCACCCGTGGCAGCGCCAGGGCGTCTCCCGCCAGGCCCAGCAATGTCGGCGTCGCCACCTCGAAGGCATGGTGCTGCATGGGCTGGTAAGCGAGAACCTCCCGTTGGGCAGCGAGAGTGGCTGGTCGCAGGCTCCTCAGGAGTCGCGGGTCGCCGGCGGCTTGGTCGGTGATGACCAGGATGGCGTCGACGTCGCTGAACCCGGTCGTCCCGCCCCTGGCCTGGCTGCCGAACAGGACGAGCTCGACGATGCTGTCATCGTCGAGGAGCGGCGGCAGCCGCTCAGCGAGCCGGGCCGTGCGCTCGTCCGGGCGCCAGCGCTCGCCACCCAGCTGGACCTCGACGCCCTCGATCGACGGCTCGAGGGCGCGGTGCGCCTCGGCTAGCGCGTGGAGGGGCAGATGGTCGCCCCGACGCGAACGGAGCGCACCGGAGTGCGTTCCGCAGAGGTACCCCGACAGCGAGCGGGAGACCAAACGCGCCGAATGAGCGTCACGTCTGTTTGGTGATCGCGTCGACGACGGCATCCGCCCTCGCTTGCCAGGTCCGTCCCGCGATCCACGACATTGCCCGCTCGGTCATCGCCCTGTAGCCGCCTTCCATGACGAGGGCGTTCTGGATCGCCTCGGAGAACGCCTCCGGCGTCGCGGTGCTCACTCTGATCGCGCGCTCCCCGTCGGCTCCGAAGACCTCGTCGAACAGCGGGATGTCGCGCGCGACGATCGGCCGCCCTGCCGCCTGGTAGTCAAAGCCCTTGGCCGGAGTGCAGTAGGGGAAGTGAGGGAGGTCGCTGTCCATGTGGAAGACGAGCACGTCGGCCGCGGATTGATAGGCGCCTACTTTCGCAGGCTCGACGAACCCGGCCAAGATCACAGTGTCCTCGAGGCCGTCTTCCACGACGCGTGCGCGCAGCAGGGGGAGGATGTCGGGGTTTCCCCCCACCAGCACCATTTGAAAGCCGTCGACCCGAGCGCGCGTGAGGCGTGCCACCTCGAGCAGGAACTTAGACTGCCCCTCCAGCATCTTGCCCGAGTAGCAGGCGATCGGGATGGCGCCCGGCAGGCCCACCTCGGCTCGTGCTTCCGCTTTCGGTCGAGGACGGACCGGTGCGAAAGCGGGAAGGGGGGCGTGGAGGATGCGCTCGGGGCGGATCCCGACCCTGGTCACCAGGTCCGTCTCGAGCTTGCGCGAGTTGACAACCAGAAGGTCTGTCCCACGCAAGATCCGCCAAGTTCGCGGAGGGGGCAGGGTATGTGTCTCGTAGACGAGCCTGGGTTGCCGTCCCCGAGGAAGAAATCGCCGAAGCAGCGAGAACGGGGTCAGCATGATCGGCGACCTCGCGTACACGACCAGCAACGGCCGCCGTAAAGCGAGCCGGCTCAGGAGGACGGCGATCGCGAGAGCTGCGGACGCCAAACCCCCCCAGAAACGGAAGGCACGCGTCGACGAGTCACGTCGCAAGGGTGTCGGGAGCATCCGGATCCGGAAGCTCGGGGGAACGCTGAAGTGGTCCCAGATCTCCTCGCGGGTGACCGCGTCCGGGTATCGCGCCCGCAGCGTGACAAGCGTTACGTGGAGTCCTCGGGCCGCAAACGCCTCACAGGTGCGCATCCATGAGATCGGCTCGACGCGCGCCTTGCGTACGTCACCGGGAGCAAGGAACAGAAGGTCGGTGGGGAGGCCACCGTCGTGGGTTCCTCTGCTTCTCACTTGGCCGTGCCGACTCGGGTCAGCCAGTCCGCGAGGGCGCGATCGGCTGCCGCCTCCGTGAAACGTGCGAGATAGCGGTCGCGCGCTGCGCGACCCATCGACGACCGCAACTCGGGATCGTCGAGGAGTCTCGCCATCCGCTCCGCCAGCTGCGACGGTACGGGGTCCGGCAGGACGTACCCACATTCACCGTCAACGACGGTCTCAGCGATCGCTCCGCGGTCCGTTGCGATCACCGGAAGCCCGGATGCCATCGCTTCGAGAACGACCCTCGGATGGCCCTCGGGCTCCACGGGGGGAAAGAGCAGGAAGGCCGAGGAAGCGAGGAGGTCGGCCTTCTCAGCGCCCGTCACGGCGGTAGACCTGATCTCGATCCTTCCGTCTGCCTTCTGCGCCGTCAGCTGTAGCTCCCGGGCCAGCGATTGGTCGGAACAATCCCCGACGAACACGAACCGGGCGTCTTGCCGCTGGCCGACAACCATCAGGGCCGCCTCGAGCGCCTCCAAGACGCCCTTTCTCCTCCGCAGGTTCCCCAGAAACAGCCCCGGGTCACCTTGTCCAGGCGGTCCCGCCCGCCCGGGGTCGGGAGTGCCATTGGGGACCACCGCCACCTTGTCGACGGGAACGATGTCCGCCACAGCATGCCGCAGTGACTCCCCGAGCACCGCCACCGAGTCGAGCCGGTCGAAGGCGCGGCGCAGCCATGCTCGGATCGGCGCCGGCTGGCGTGCGTAGACGTCTCCTAGCTCGCTCCCTCGGAGATGGGCAACGACCTTCCAATCCCGTGCCGCGGCGATCCGGATGAAGAATGTGTCGCGGGTGAGTCCGGGGAGGCCCTGTGAGATGGGGAGATAGACGATTCCAGGGGTGCCGTTGAGTCTCAGCGTGAACCTGCTGATCGCAACCAACGCACTCCCGACGTTCCTGGCGTCCCAGCGCCCGACGTTTTCGATCGTGCGGTGGTCGCTGGTGTCGAAGTGCTCGACCTCGAACCGCCGCTGCAGCTCCTCGCTCCCGACCACCAGTGACGTTGAGACGGTGACGCCGTGATGGGGTGGGGGCAGCGGCCCGATGACGATGAGCCGTTGCTTCACGTTCGTTCCGAGGGAACCCGAGCGTCGAACTCCTTCGTCGAGATCGCCAGAAGGGCCCATGAGATGAATGTGAGCCGGGTCACCTCGAGCCAGTTGTCAAGAAAACCCATCTGAAGAAGGGCAAAGAAGGCGATTGTGGTGGTGAGCAGGAGCGCTGGGAGAGGATCGGACGGCAGCGGGCTGCGGACAGAGGCGATGGTGCGCCGCAGCGCGGCGATGAACCCCCCTACGTAGATCATGATGAGGATGAGGAGGCCAAGGAATCCGACCTCCGCGGCGACCGCGATGT